>CAZUQY010000219.1:0-5551 GCA_964622935.1 uncultured Bacteroidales bacterium
TATGATTTGGATTGTTTTACCCTCTACGTTTATTATTTTCTCGCGTTTGAACTCTCCAAGCAATCTAACTACGTTTTCTTCAGAAATTGCTGATAATTCACCCAATTCTTTTCTTGATAATAGCATAGTAAACGTTTCATTATCATAGAGTCTTGATAAATACAAAATGCTGTCTGCAATTCGCCCTCTAATGTTTTTTTGGTTAAGTGTAATGATTTTACTCAAAATAGATGAAACCGATTTTCCAAATGCTTTATTTAGTTTTAGAAGAAAGTTGTGGTTCTCAATATAAAGTTGTTTTACACAGTCGAGGTCGACCATACAAATATGTGAATTCTCAAGAGCTTTTACTGAATAGCTGTAAAATGGGGTTTCGAAAAAAGAAAGAAGTCCAATGTAACTATGCGGTGTCATGATGTATAGAGTGATGTTTCTGTTGTTTAGACCTTCGATAAATAACTTGGCTGAACCTTCAACAAGGTAAATAGCATGCGTGACACTGCTGCCTTGTTTACATATATACTCATGTCTATCATAAAATACATGAAGAGGATTGATTCTCGAGAAATCGCCTCCAGTTTCTAAAAGCACTTGATATATTTCACATTTAAGTTGACATTCGCTACAACCAACATTTTTCTTAAATTTCATGTCTTCAAACTATTAGGAAAAACAAAGGTAAAAAAAGTTGTTGTAAAACAATGTTGCATTACAACTTATTTTATTCTTCCATAATATCATAAAATTATACTTTTGAGACTATCCCTAAAAAGGGAGAGTTGTTATTTATCAAACATTAAATTATATTTTTGACAAACCTCAGTGGAAAGGGGTAGTTTTATATTTTATTAACTAAAATTTATTATTATGGATCATGGACCAGCGGTTGAACTCGGGGTTGATTATGCACAAGAAAAAAAGGCAAAACTTGGTGTAGTCTTGTTTGTGTTGTACTCAATTATTTATTCTGTTTTTGTTGCAATAACAGTGTTTAATTATGAGGCAATGGGTAAGATTGTATTTGCAAATTTAAACTTAGCCGTAGTGTTTGGCTTTAGTTTAATAGTTTTTGCGATTTTATTAGGGATAGTTTATAACTTTGTGTGTACAGGGTATGAAAATAAATATAATAAGGAGGAAAAGATATGATTTATGAAGCGTCGACATTTGCAGTAATTCTGTTTTTGTTTTTTGTAAGCTTAGTATTAGGCTTATCGTTTTATTTTGCTAGAAAAGCAAAATCTGCAGCAGGTTACTTTGCAGCAGGAGGGAATATTCATTGGGCAGTTAATGGTGTGGCATTTGCGGGAGATTACTTATCTGCAGCATCATTTTTAGGAATTTTAGGAATGATTGCCTATTCGGGTTATGATGGGTTTCTTTATTCTATTGGATATCTTGCTGGTTGGATTGTTGCTCTATTTTTAGTGGCTGAGCCTTTAAAAAGAATGGGTAAATTTACTTTTACTGATGCATTAGATTCAAAATTTAACTCTAAATCAATACAGTTAACAGCAGCAATAAGTACTCTTATTGTATCAATATTTTATTTGATTCCTCAAATGGTAGGAGCTGGTGTATTAGTAACTCCTTTATTAGGAATGCCTCACTGGGTAGGAGTAGTATTTGTAGGTGCTATTGTGATATTTATTGTTGCAACAGCTGGTATGACATCAACAACTTATGTACAGTTTCTTAAAGGTGGACTTTTAATTATTTTCTCTACTATTCTTGCAATATATATATTTAACAATGGACTAACGCTTAACCCTGATAATGATGGGCAGCAATTCCATAAAGCTATTGTTCTTACTGATGTCGATATGCAGGAGTATGTCAAGGACGAGGTTTTTGAGGTCGATGGACATACGTTTGTGAAAATGGAAAAAGAAGGCGTTATTCGTTGGTTTGAGCAATCAACTGTTAACGAAGAAATAGAATATCGCGAAATGCTTTCTATAACTGAAACCAAAGATGGGAAACTATATAATGGTGAACCTAAAGAGAATGCAAAATTCTACCAAGTAGGACATATGAGCAAAATTGTGATAGACGGTAAAGAGGTCGTGGAAACTGGCCCTTTGGGAGTTTTCGAATTTTTAGCTGTAATTCAAGATAGTGAATTGATTAGATATAAGAAAAAGAAACTCGAAGACGGTGATAATAAAGTTACCGTGTATTTCGAAACGGTTACAGCTGGTTCTGCTATGTTAACACCTGGATTGAAATTTAATATTGGAGAAAGAGCAACTCCACTTTCCAAAATTAATTTTATATCTTTAATGCTCGCATTATTCTTAGGAACAGCATCATTGCCACATATTTTAATTAGATATTATACTGTACCTAGTCAGAAAGCTGCTAGAAAATCTACAATTTTAGCTATTACTTGTATTGGATTCTTCTATATCTTAACATTATTTATGGGATTAGGAGCTGCTGCTAATGGTGTATTAGATGTAGAGTCTAGTAATATGTCGGGACCACTTCTAGCTAAGGCATTTGGAGTAGGATTATTTTCTATTATTTCTGCTATTGCATTTGCTACAGTATTAGGAACAGTATCTGGTTTAATTGTAGCTTCATCTGGTGCAATTGCTCACGATATTATGGATAAATATATGGGAAAAAATCTTTCGGATAAGAAAAAAGTTAGAGCTGGTAAAATTTCTGCTTTTGTAGTTGGAATATTAGCAATAGCTCTTGGGATATTATTTAAAGGTATGAATGTTTCATTCCTTGTTGGTTGGGCATTTGCTGTTGCTGCATCTGCAAACCTTCCGGCTATTCTTATGGTGTTATTCTGGAAGAAAGCTACTGCTAAAGGTGTTGCATCATCAATTATTGTTGGTATTGTTTTATCATTAGGAATTATTCTTACTGGTCCAACAATTGGTGAGCAGTTCTTCGGTATTGCGAAAGAAAATGCAATTCAACCATTTGATGCTCCAGCAATTATTTCGTTTACTATGGCATTGCTTACTGGTATTGTTGTGTCGCTAATGACTCAAAAAGACAATGTGAAAAGAGATGAAGATTTTGCTGCAGCAAGACTAGCTAAAGAAAATAAATAAATAATTTATTATAGATATAAAATGGGTTTTCTGCATAAGCGGGAAACCCATTTTTGTTTAGTGATTTAATAGTAATTTCTCCCAATACTTTCCATAACAACATAACTTATTTTGGTACAGTCCTCGTAATACATGCGATTAATTTTAGAGAAAATCTGGTGTAGTATTGTTTTTATATGTTAATGTGAAGGCAGTACAATTGTGCATTACGTTAAGCTTTTTTAAATATTGTTTTTGGCGTGTGTCTTTGCAGTTGTTCGCAAAGACCATGACAAAAATGATTTGAACATGTGGTTCTTCACTAAATGTTTATTAGGGTATTTATAATCTCTATACGTAGGAATGAATGAACTTTAAAGCAATTTACTTACAATAGTTTAGTTCTATTTGTCAATAATAAAGAACTCTGTTCTTCTGTTTTTTGCTCTACCATCTTCTGTTTCATTTGTGGCAATAGGTTTATCTGGCCCATAGCCACGATACTTAAGCCTGTTACTTTTAATACCTTTAGAAACTAAGTAATCGTAAACAGCTTTTGCTCTTTTATTAGAAAGGTTAATGTTGCCTTGATAGCCTCCTATATTATCTGTATGCCCGCGAATTTCAATTTTAACACCAGGGTTTGTGTTAAGAAATTCAATGAATCCGTCTAGAACGACGAAACTTTTGTTATTTATTGTATAAGATGCTGTTGCGTAATAAATGTCATTTAATTTAACAGCTTTCCCTACTTCAATTGGTTTAACCTCAAAATCAATTATTACAGGAGCTTCAAAAGTTTCTTCATCAGGTTCAATCAGAGCTGAAGTAAAACTATAATCTTCTTTTGTTACAACTAATAGGTAATCGTCATCCTTTTTTTCTTTTTCCACAGTAACAGCAACAGCATAGTTACCAGTTTCTGCATCAACAATACCTTCAGAGACTTCTTTAGTATGGATGTTTCGAATTTCAAGTTTAGCTTCTGTTATTGCTTCACCTTCATCATCGATTAGCTGTCCTTTAACAAGAAAAACCTTCTCTGGGCGAGCTTCTGGATATAAATCAAACGAATAAATATCCCAACCTCCACGACCATTAAGTTTGTTAGAGGCAAAATAAGCTTTGGTTCCTTGAGTATTAACAACAAAACCTAAATCATTACTTTTAGTATTAATTGGGAATCCAATATTAATTGGTTTAGTCCAATCTTTATCTCTAAATTTTGAAAAGAAAATATCAAAACCGCCAAGTCCTAAATGTCCATCAGATGAGAAATAAAGTGTCTGGCTATCTGAATGAATAAATGGTGATTTTTCGTTACCTGCAGTGTTTATTGAAACTCCCATGTTTTTTGCTTTACCCCATGTCCCATCTGAGTTTTTTACAGAGTAATAAATATCCGAAGTTGGTTTATTAGGATCGAAACCAATGTTCTCTTCCCTAATGCTTGCAAAATAAAGTATCTTACCATCTGCTGATATACTAGGTTGAGATTCCCAAGTCTTTAAACCGTTAATGTTTGTTCCAACACTTGCCAATTCACTCCAGCCATTATTTTTACGAGAAGCATAAAATATATCACAGTTGTCATAATCTCGGCTTATAAACTCACAGATTGTTATGTATAGAGTGCTGTTGTCAATAGTTATTGATGATGCCCCTTGATTTTTTCCTGTGTTAAATGGATAAGGAAGTGCTTCAATCTCGGTAAAATGAACGCCTGAATTATCAATTGATCTTCCCATTGTAAATTCTTCAGTGTATTTTTCGCTATATATCGAATTGACATCTTTTTTTAAGTATGCATGTGTGAAAAATGCCATCGTTCCATCTGGAGATATAATTGGAAGGTAATCGTCATTTGTTGTTGAGATACCTTCAACTATTGTTGGATTAAAAGGTACAGGATTTTGGACAAGGTTTGTATATTGTTCGATGTAGTTTAAGGTATTTTCAGCATCTACATAGTATTTAGATGTCTTTTTTACATTTTTTGTATAGATCCTGAGATATCTTAGTGAATTGTCAAGGTCATCTTCAGCAAAGAAAATTTTCCCTAGAGTATAATTTGTTTCGTAATTCTGAAATGAAGGACATGATGAGGATATACGTTCTAAAGACTTTACATATTTAGCATAATAGTTATCTTGCTCCTTTGGGTTTAAAGCAGTTTGATATTTCGAATAGCTTATCTCTGCAATAGCAACCCATGCTTCAGTAAAGAGAGGTTCTTCTTCTAGAATTTCTGCAAACTCAATCTCCGCTTCGTCAAGTTTTCCGCTTATTAATAAATCAACTGATTTATTGTATTTCTTTAATAACTTTTTATCATCAATATCATTGCATAATCCTTCTGTAAACTGGCCCTTACAAAATGAAGAGCCAAGTAGAATTAGAATAAGTAATATGTAACATTTGGTTTGCATAATATTATTCGGATTCAAAGATATTCTAATTTATTGAAATCATTATTACAACGTAAAAATAATTGTTAA
>CAZUQY010000220.1:0-5485 GCA_964622935.1 uncultured Bacteroidales bacterium
AGAAAATTTCAGCGTTGTTGTTGGAAGTTTTACAGGAATGGACAAACATCCTGGCACACTTGAAGGTATGCATGAACAAACTGTAAAACTAATAGTTGCCGCTGATTGTGGTATGATTTTAGGCGGTGAAGTTTATGGTGGTTCTAGTGTTGGAGAATTAACAAATTCTATTGGATTTTTAATTCAAAGTCATACAAACATTAAAGCTTTACTTTCTGCACAAATTGGTACTCATCCTTTACTTACAGGTTCTCCTGCTGCTTATCCATTAATTAAAGCTGCAGAAGTTGTTGCAAAAAAATTGAAACGAAAATTTTAAAAATAGTATGAATAACATATATCGCATGGACTTATAATCCATGCGTTTTTTATTATAAAACTAATCTTACATGGCAATCAGTAATAAATAATTTTTAAGATTTAATAATACAAAGTTAGTAAATAGCTAATTGCAAATAAGTCAGTTAGCTAATTTTCAAACTACAAAACATAACTAATTAAATATTAGTTTTTTATTAAATTTACCTTTAGTTGTTGTGATTTCAATAATATAAAAACCTGGACTTAATTCTATATTACTAATCTCAAAAGAATTATTTCCGGCACATTCAAAATAATTTACAACAGCACCAAATTCGTTGATTATTTTTATCAATAAAATCTGATCTGCAGAGCTAATATTAATAACATCAAATTTTGAAGCAGGATTAGGAAAAACATTTAATGTTGAGCTATTTAACAAACTAATTTTATCTGTCGAGTTATCAGTATGAAATTCAACATACGATGCGTGTGTTGTTTCGTGATAAACGGTATTTGTTGCAATCAGCGTGTCACCGTCAACATACATATCTCCACCATCATTCATATTATTATTAAAACGTGGATAGTCAGAGGAAGTAACATCCAACCTGATTCTATGCCCTGACAGAAATGTATGAGATGTGTTTGCTAACTCTATTTCTATTTCATAGATTTCTCCGCCATGCATAAATGCCGTGTCATTTACAGTAAACCCATCGCGAAAACGCATTCTAAAAATATTATCTCGTAAAATCATACTTCTATCATCGGGATATACATCGCAAAGTCTAACTACAAAATCAGTATCGAGTTTATCGCTGGAAACAAAAAGTTTAACTTTTACTTTTCCGGCATGTTTAACCGATTCAGTAAGAACATCTGAGGAAAAAATGAGAATATCATCTCGCGACTCAACAACAGGAGATTGGTCGTAAGGACCTTGTCCAAGTTCTTCAGTTAATGTACAGGACCCAACTGTTGGTGATGGATCTCTTGGGTCGTATACAATTACTGAATGGCTGTCAGACGAGACAGGAGCTATTTCTGACAATAGATTTCCATCGTTAAGATAATATATTTGAGAAACCAAGCCTTCTGGTGGCCAAACTTCTGAGCCTTTCCATTCCATATCACCCATTTGGAAATATCTATATTTTGGATTTGCGCCTAACCAATCAAACTCTGCACCTAACAAGTAATATTGAAAAAACTCATTTGCTTTGTCATCACTCCAGCCTGCTGCTTCAGGAAATTCTAGTTCGCCCTGCGTAGATGTACCCACTTGTGTTGCTCCAAAACCTCCATGAGCCCAAGGTCCAATTAGGATTCTATGTTGTTCGGCAATTCCAGCAGGAGATTCTGTACAAATTGCATCGAAATATTTTAACATCTCATCTGTTGTATGATCGTACCAACCACCAATCATCAAACAAGGAATTTGAATTTCATCAGGATAATAATTCTGATTTTCAATATATTGCCATGTAAGATTATAATGAGGATTTGCCAATAATGTTGTTGACAATCCATATCCAAGGTTATCTAACTGTTCTACATATTCTGTTCGATATACGCCATTCGGGAAATACGATTGATAAAGAAATTCTGGGCTTGCTACAATTGGAACAGCACAAACATGATTTGGGTGTTGATATCGAGCAGTCTGGAACTGAATTTTCCCTAAAGCGGAAGGTCCCCATGTGCCAACTTGTCCATCTGACCAATCTTGATCCACGATCCAATCTATTACATCATAGCCATCCATACCTCTGTCATAAGAGGCTACCGCTGCCGAAGCACTTGCATAAAATCCTCTCCAATCAATAACAACAAAATTGTAAGGACTGTTTTCGATATCTAAACCAATCCCTAAAGGCAAATTATAACGGTAAAAGAATTTGTTATATGGGGTTTGAATTAGTATTGTAGGTTTTGCTGTTTGAGGCTGGGGAATATACACATCTGCAGCTATGTTGTTCCCATCCCGCATTTCTATTAGCACCTCCGCAGGACTTAGTGGTTGTGCAAATATTGAAAAAGATATAAATACTAATGCTATGGTAAAAATAATTTTCATAATTAAAGGTTTTTATAGAGAATAAAATTAGCAAAATCTAATTTATAACAGAAATATTTTGATAACTTTCGATGATCTTATTTTTTAAACAGTAATTATTCCCTCTAAAATAATTAATACAAAACGATAGAATTAGGTAAACATACGGGCATTCATTAAACGTTTTTATGGTGTAGCAACAAAATACCTACCTCTAGTTCTAAATTGGTTTATTTTCTTAAGAAGGTGAAAAAATCATTAAGTCTGATTATAGATATAACATAGATTGTTACTGCAAACACCTATACAATAAAGGCTTAAAAAATCATTGAGGACAGGTACCTAGAAACAGGTATCTTGAATTAGACATTCCACATTATTCTAAAACATAAAAACAATAAAAAATTAAATAAATTTTACCTTATTACAAATAATCGTACATTTGAAGTTAAATATATAAATTTTATTACTTACTACAAATGATTACAAAGAAAATAAGTATTAATATAATTCTTATAATTTCATTAATACTTATGATTTCAAATCATTTTTACGGACAGTCTTTAGCTCAAGAATGTATTGCAGACTCAAGATTACGTACAAATGTAACATGTACTGATTGGCAAACAACAAGTGCAGGTTCAAGCACGACATATCAGGTAATGGCCTGGACTTGGGGTTCTCAAGGTTGTGGACAAGGCAATATACGTTCACTTATGAAGTTTGATCTGAATACTGATTTAAATCCTCAATCACTTTATGATAATAGAGCTGTACTTAGTTTATATTTTCCAACCGGTATTTCTGCAACCAATAGTTATCTTGGTTCGGCAACTGGCAATCCTTTTTATATTCAACAAGTTACAGAAGATTGGGATGAATTTGGTGTAACCTGGAGTAATCAACCCAATAGTACTACTATTGGAGAAATTTCTGTTCCTTCATGTAGTTCAAGCAGCTCTACTGAAGATTATTTTATTGATGTTTCTTCTATAGCATTAAATTGGATTTGCAATGGGGTTGATAATTTTGGCGTAAAACTAAAACTGGTTAATGAAGGTACTACATATCAACGTGTGGATTTTTGCAGTCGTGAAAATGCAACTATTTCTAAACATCCAACATTAACATTAGAATATGCAAATATCGAAGCTACAGGTCCTGCAAATATTTGTGAAGGTGAAAATTTTACAATAAATTGCGTTTTAAATAATGCTGCCAATCCAACTGTTTATAATTTTAGTTGGGAACACTTAGAATCAGGCACTATTTACAATACACAAAATCTAGATTCTCCCTTTTCAGAAATAGGATTAAATACATATGTTGTTACAGCATCTAATCCGTGGTGTCAGACAGCTACAGATACTGTCGTTATTAATGTTGATGAATTTGTTGATGCTGATGCTGGTGAAGACATAAATAATTGTGATGGAACAAGCGTATCATTAACAGCTACAGGTGGCACTTCATATATTTGGAGTACTACAGAAACAACAGCAACAATTAATGTTTCGCCAACTGTTGCAACAACTTATTATGTTACTATTAGCAATGGAGTCTGTACTGCTGTTGATGATGTAACTGTAAACATTTCAAATTTAACAGCAACAAATTTAACAATAGAAAATGCATCTTGTTTCGGCTTAAATGATGCATCTATTGATATTGATATTGATGGAGGAACAGAACCCTACTCTTACTTATGGTCGAATAGTCAAATTACTCAGGATTTAACAAATATTACTGCTGGTAATTATACAATAACTGCTACAGATATAAACAACTGCGAATATGAATCAGAATTTATAATAACACAACCTGACATTTTAGATTTGCAAATATACACTCAAGATGTTCTATGTTATGGTGAAAATTCAGGAGAAATAGATCTTATCATATCAGGAGGAACATTTCCCTATTCCTATTTATGGTCGGATAATCAAATTACTCAAGATTTAACAAATATTACTGCAGGCAATTACACAGTAACTGTTACAGATGCAAACAACTGCCAAGACAATACAATGGTTCAAATAGAACAACCTGATTTACCTTTACATGCTAATATTACATCAACAGATGTAAACTGTTTTGGCGAAGGAAACGGAATGGCTGATTTGGATATTTCAGGAGGAACACCACCATATATAATTAATTGGAACAATGGCGAAATAAGTGAAAATATATCTGAACTAATCCCAGGAGTTTACTCTGTAATAGTTCATGATGAAAATAATTGTACTACTTCTAATACAGTACAAATATCTCAGCCTGATGCTGCATTAAATGTAAATATTCATGGAAATAATGTTACATGTAATGGTGGGAATGATGGCAATGTTTACATAGAAATCTCAGGAGGTATTACGCCATATCATTATGAGTGGTCTAATGGCAGTTTTCAACAAAACTTAATTGGAGTTACAGCAGACATTTATACTGTAACTGTTACAGATGCAAATAACTGTCATTTTTACAAGACATTTGAAGTTACAGAGCCTGAGGCATTTTATCTTCAGCTAATGGATAATCCAACGATTTGTTATGGACAAAGTACAGAAATTGGAATCAGTATTATTTCGGGTGGAACAGAACCTTATACTATTCTTTGGAACAATGGTGATACAGGTATTACAACATTTGTTAATCCTTTAGAAACAGAAACATATTCTGCTGAAATCGTTGATTCAACAAATTGTGTTAGTGAGGAATTTGAGATAACTGTTAAAGTCTTTGAACCTATAACAATGGAAGTAAATGCCGATGTTGACAGTGTTTGTCCCGGAACAGACGTTAGATTTGATGTTATAATTAATGGCGGTGGTTTAAATACTAATGAAGTTATTGTTGACGGTGCGATTATGACTTTACCAATAGTTCTTAATGTAATTTGTGATACAGTTTTCGATTTTAAAATATATGACTCATGTAATTTTGACAGCATAATAGTAAGTTATCCAATTTATACATATCCATTGCCTCAGATAGATATTTCTACTAATTTTAGAAATGGTTGCGCTCCTCTAACAGTACGATTTCAAGAAAATAGTGAAAATATTGGACAAAGATATATTTGGAATTTTGATGAAGGAGGTTTTGAAAACTTATCATTTGATAATCATC
>CAZUQY010000221.1:0-5481 GCA_964622935.1 uncultured Bacteroidales bacterium
GATAAAGGATTTAAAAGGTTTGTACTATTATCAACTAAACCCATCTTGCTTGTTCTCTTTGATATTCTTATTATATCCCTGTTTTTCGCTTTATTCTTGTATACCTGACAATGATCACAATCACATAGATCAAATCCTTCACTTGAGTGCCTTCCATAATTTAGCATTGCAAAGGTTCGATAAATTACAACTTGAGATTTATAAGACCCTGCTTGAGAAATATCTGCTCCCTGACCTTCTACTACTGCAGCAACATATGAATCAACTGTAACATTATTAATTACAAGTATGTCGTTTCTTCTCACCTTAATTCTTAGCCATCCGTCATAGCAACGCGCAGCTTCATCAGATCCTGAATAATTAATAAAGAATGACGCATCGCCAATACTAACAAGTCTAATATCTTTATTGGTTGCCCATACGATTTCTCTATCTCTAAAAACGAGGAATTCTGATTCTTTAACAATACTGATGTTATTGCCAGGATATAATGTATCAACAAGTCTAATATCGTCATATATTAGATATTTACCCTTTTGGACAGTTAAAGCAAACCCTTGAAGATTATGTTCATAAAAAATAGCTACAGAAATTTCTTGAGCTGTTACAATTGAAGATATTGCTAAAATAAAAAAAGCTATGAATAATTTACTCATTGATTATTCTTTTATACATATTTTCAGCTATTCTTTTATAAATTCCGTATTGACCTAATCTCTCAAACAAGGATTTATAATTTTCTTTTATCAATTCGCTATTATTGCCATTTGGCAGTATGTTATTCAACTCAAACTTCAAATTTTTGATATTTAAGTCTTTTTGGATAAGCTCTGTTACTGCATTTTTGTCCAGAATAAGATTTACGAGTGAAATGTACTTTACATTTGCCACCCATCTTGCAATTGCGACAGACACCTTGCCACCCTTATAACAGACTACCTGTGGTAATTCAAAAAGTGCTGCTTCAAGAGTTGCAGTCCCTGAGGTTATCAATCCTGCTACAGAATGAGATAGTATTTCATAAGTTTTACCAAAAATTAGCTTAACAGGTCTATCTTTAATAAATTCATTATAAAACTCTTCATCTATTGCAGGAGCACCAGTGATAACAAACTCATAATCAGCATATTCCATTGCCAGTTCTGCCATTATTGGCAACATATGTTTTATTTCTTGCCTCCTTGACCCTGCCATCAAAGCAATAATAGGTTTCCCACTAAGATTGTTTAATTTACAAAAATCGTTAAAATCTGATTTTTGATAATTGTTCACTACATCAACAAGAGGATGCCCAAAATATTCGACATCTATACCAAATGATTTGTAAAATTCTTTCTCAAATGGTAAAATAGTATACATTCTATCTGTAAAATCCCTAATCTTAAAAACCCTTTTAGCTTTCCATGCCCATACATTGGGAGAAATAAAATACAAGGATTTTATTTCTGCATTTTTAACCCACTTAGCCATTCGAAGATTAAAACCGGGATAGTCAACATAAATAACTACATCTGGATTAAATTGAGAGATCTGATTTTTGCAAAGCTTGAAGTTTTTTTTAATTGTGCTTAAATTCTGTAGTACCTCAACAAAACCCATAAAAGCAAGTTCGCGAATATGTTTTAGTACCTTTACTCCTTCATTAATAAGCAAATCCCCCCCCCATCCTTCAAAAACGGCATCCTTATCAATTTTCTTAATTTCCTTGACAAGAAATGACCCATGTAGATCTCCTGAGGCCTCTCCTGCTAGAATAAAATACTTCATTACATGAATTTAAGTATTAACACTAGAATTGTGTATGCAAGAACAGAAACAATAACCCCTTTAATTGCATACCAATAGTCAATTTTTTTAAAAACAAAGTATAATAGTAAATTTGGCAATACGCATAAGCTAAGAATTGGTGTAAAAGCTCCCGTAGTAAACATGGTGTCTATAAAATCTGAAAGAACAACGCCATCATCAGAGGTAAATGACATGTAAGCATAATACAGTAAAAACATTAAAGCCGGCAATATTAGACCTCCTATCAAACCAATCACAGGTTTGTTATACTTTTTGATCATATTAGGTTTTGCTTCCATATTATAAATTCCAAGTTTTTAGTTCTTTTATAGTATTATATTCAGTAAAGTCAATTTTTACAGGAACAACTGAGGCATAATTGTTTGTAAGTGCCCATTCATCAGAATCGCTATTCTCCGGCTCAGCATTAAGAAAGCTACCTGTAAGCCAATAATAATCGCTACCATGTGGGTCTGTTCTTTTCTCAAAATCTTCATTCCAAACGCCCGCTGTCTGTTTACATATCAGAAAACCTTTAAAATCTTCATTCTTAATTTTCGGAAAATTCACATTAAGTGCAACTTGTTCTGGCAATCCTTCCTGTAAAACTTTTTTAATTACACTAGGTCCAAATTCTGCAACAAGATCGAAATCAGCATCTGGCGAATGGTCCAAAACTGAAAACCCAATAGATGGAATTCCATAAAGACTTGATTCAATTGCTGCACCCATTGTACCCGAATATATAACACTTACAGCCGAATTTGATCCATGATTAATTCCAGAAAGCATTAAATCCGGTTTTCGAGGTAGTAATTTATTTATAGAAAGTTTTACGCAATCAACCGGAGTTCCAGGCACAGCGCAAATAGTAAGTTGCTCTGATTTCTGCAAATATCTTACACGAAGAGGAGTCGTAAGACTTATAGAATGGCTCATTCCTGATTGACCTTTTTCAGGTGCAACTACAAACACATCTCCAAATTCAGCGGCTATATTAATAAGGTATTTTAATCCTTTTGCATCGATTCCATCATCATTTGATACCAGTATTAGCTTTTTCCTTTCCACTATTCAAAATTTTATTTTACAAAAATACAAATTGACTGCTTTTCTCAAGCTTGATAAACTTATAGTTTTCAACAATTTGTTTTTAAAACCTCTATTACTAATCCGTCTTTTGCTTCTATTGTTTCAGGAAAGATTTCAGTTGCTTCCTCAACAAGCTTATCCATTTTCTTATATCTTGATGAGAAGTGACCAATAATAAGTTTACCCGCATTTACTGACAATGCAACACTAGCGGCCTGCGATGCAGTTGAATGCATCGTTTGTTTTGCCATATTCTCAAGATCAGATGCAAATGTAGCCTCATGATACAATAAATCAACATTATTAATATAATTATTCAGATGCTTTAATGGCAAAGTATCAGTACAAAATGCATATGATAATGGAGCTTTCGGACCATAAGTAAATAAACTATTGCCTAATACCTTATCGTTGATTATTAAATCATTACCATTCTTTAACTCAACAATTTGTTTAATATCAAGATTATATTCCTCTATTCTATCTTTAATGATATTTCTTTGATTTTGCTTTTCTTGGAATAAAAAACCAAATACCTCTTTACTATGTTTTAAAGGAAAGCTATAGACTTCTAAATATTTATTTTCAAAGATTTTATTTTTACCATTATTCTCAAGCGGATGGAAGTTTATTCTATAGTTAAGGGTATCTTTATTCAAGTTTAAAACAGCTTCATAGATATCTTTAAGCCCTGATGGTGCATAGATATTCAAATCCTGTTTACGACCTAATAGATTGAAACTTGAAAGTAGCCCGAAAATTCCATATATATGATCACCATGCAGATGCGAAATAAAAATATTCTTTAGTCTCCCGAAAGGCACTTTATATTTTCTCATCTGTATTTGCGTTCCTTCTGCACAATCAATCAGGTAAGGAGTATTTCGATACATTACTGCCTGTGCCGTTGGAAAACGTTCTGATGTTGGAAGTGCGCTACTACTACCTAATATTCTTACATGAAAATCCATAATACAAGTATAATAAAAAAAAGAAGCTGCTCTATTTTACGTAGAACAGCTTCTGATGTTGTTAAAAAAAACTATTTATTTTTGTTTTTTATCTTTCTTTTCTTGTTTAAGCAATTCTTCTTTCAAAGCTGCAAGATCAGTGACATCACCAAGAGTTGTTTTCTCAATTTTATCATTGCTTGATTTTGCTTTTCTTGTTTTTCCACCTTCACTACCAGTTCTGGCTTTTCTTTCTTCCTGTGCTTGCGCTTTATTGATATCCTCGTGAATTCTTGAATGAGAAACGAAAATCTTTTTTGCGTCTTTATTGAATTCTACAACTTTAAAGTTAAGTCTTTCATCAATTTTTGCAGGAGTTCCGTTTTCTTTTACAAGATGTTTTGGAGTAGCAAATCCTTCAACACCATATGGAAGAGCAATAATAGAACCTTTATCATTCATCTCAATAATAGTACCTTCATGTATTGAGTCAACTGTAAAGATTGTTTCAAATACTTCCCATGGATTTTCTTCAATCTGTTTGTGTCCTAAACTCAATCTGCGGTTTTCTTTATCTATTTCAAGAACGACTACTTCTAACTCTGCATTGATAGTTGTAAATTCAGCTGGGTGTTTAATTTTCTTAGTCCAAGAAAGATCTGAAATATGAACGAGTCCGTCAACACCTTCTTCTAATTCAACAAATACGCCAAAGTTTGTAAAGTTTCTAACTTTTGATTTGTGTTTTGAGGCAACCGGATATTTGATTTCGATATCTTCCCATGGATCTGGGTGCAACTGTTTGATTCCAAGTGACATTTTACGTTCTTCACGGTCTAGAGTTAAAACAACTGCATCAACTTCATCACCAACTTTCATAAATTCCTGAGCTGAGCGTAAGTGCTGTGACCAAGACATTTCGCTAACGTGAATAAGTCCTTCTACACCTGTAGTTATTTCAACAAATGCTCCATAATCTGCAAGTACAACAACTCTACCTAATACTTTATCTCCTACTTTAAGATTCTCATCAAGAGCATCCCATGGATGTGGAGTTAATTGTTTTAATCCAAGTGCAATACGTTTTTTGTCATCATCGAAATCTAAAATAACAACCTGAATTTTTGAATCAAGTGATACAATTTCTTCTGGATGTGATACCCTACCCCATGATAAGTCAGTTATATGGATAAGTCCGTCAACACCACCAAGGTCAATAAATACACCATAGCTTGTAATATTTTTAACGGTACCTTCAAGAACCTGACCTTTTTCAAGTTTAGAGATAATATGTTTTTTCTGTTCTTCAAGTTCTGCTTCGATAAGAGCTTTGTGTGAAACAACAACGTTTTTAAATTCTTCGTTGATTTTCACAACTTTGAATTCCATTGTTTTAGAAACATATATATCGTAATCACGAATTGGTTTAACATCAATTTGTGAACCAGGTAAAAATGCTTCAATTCCAAAAACATCGACAATCATACCACCTTTAGTACGACATTTAATGTAACCTGTAACGATTTCATCTGTGTCGAATGCCTTGTTAACTCGCTCCCATGATTTAAGTGACTGTGCTTTTTTATGTGAAAGGATTAACTGTCCATCAATACTTTCCATATTCTCAACAAACACATCAACTACATCACCA
>CAZUQY010000222.1:0-5476 GCA_964622935.1 uncultured Bacteroidales bacterium
ATCCATATGGTATCTCTGCCGAAATATTTAATAAGTAACACCTGTTTCTTCACGGGACTGTTCAATCTTCCAATTTACTATTGATTCTTGAGAAAACGTAGCAAAACTAATAATTGCCAGCAAAATAATCACGAAAGTCTTTTTCATTTGTCTTGATTTTAAATTAACAACTGTAAAGATAACAAAATGTTTGCCTAAAATTTATTTACAACAAGAAATTCTAAATAAAATTGTATACAACTACTTGATAAGTAGTGAATTCGAAGAGGAAATATAAATATGAAATATTATTCTATTAGGAAGAATGACTAAATGGCAGATGGTATTTAGTCAATGATTTCAATATTGACAGTATCAGTTATATACACAGTTTTAATATCGCTGCCATAACCTATCCAGTAACCTTTTGCGGGTGCTCCATCAATATTTGTAAGAACAGTTGCAGGGTTTGTAAATGGATTTCCACTAGTTGCCTGATGGCTATACCAAGAGCCCCAAATATTGTAACTTATTTGATCCATAGTAGATAGTTTCAGAGATACAGTATCACCTACACTAAATCCGATTTCTTTAAAAATTCCCAATGGGTCATCTCCATTATTAGAACTGTTATTAAAAAAACTGTTTCTTTCGTAACCTTTAGAAATTGGAGAGTAAGAGAATTTCATGTTATTTCCTAACTTGTCGTCTGTGATATGTGTGCCGAAGTATGAACGATAAAACCAAGGCTGAGTTTGGTGTACCCTCACTAAGCATGAATAGTAATTGCCGTTCTCATATGGGTCTTGAAAATTGAAGTTTAGAAAACCTAAACTATCTGTTTGTTCAAATTTGTCGAACCATACAGAGTCGATTCCAACAGTGTCGGGAATAAAAGTCGTAGCAGTATATTCATTATTATCATATAGTATTTTAAGGTCATAGGTGTTCCCTATTGAGCCTTTTATTTGTGTGCCATAATAACCGTAATATGGCCATTTTGGAAAAACATGTGGGACAAGAGTGTCAGTTATTGAACCGTCTGTAACAATTACTGTTGCCTGCCCACCAGAAATAATTGAATTATTAACAGTTGCTGTATCAACTATATCAAAATATGCAGCATTTTTAGTTAAAAAAACTATAGAATAGTCATTAAGTTCAATAATGCCTTCAACAACAAGTTTGTCTTCAGGTTTAGGCATATCCACAGAGATATCTTTCTCACATGAAACAAATGCGACTAAGATTAAAAGTATATATGATATGGATTTTATTGTGTTCTTCATTTTTTTGATATTTTATTAAAATTTAAAATTCCATGTTATTGAAGGCAAAATTGGGAAAAGTGACACTTGTTTTGCTTTAGAAACAAATGAACCATCTGAAACACTCCCTTCATTCTCAAAATAGATAAAATATGGATTTTTTCTATTATAAACATTATAAATTGAGAAGTTCCATGACGATTCCCATTTTTCAGTTTTCTTATGATTCCAAGTTACTGAAAGATCAAGTCGGTGATATGGAGCCATTCTATATGAGTTTCTTTCACCATATTCACTAACAATTTCACCATCAAGCATATATCTGCCAATAGGTAATGTTGTTGTATTCCCTGTTGCATAAACAAAAACACTAGATACTGTCCATTTTTTATTTATTTTGTATGTTCCAGTAAGTGAAATATCATGTCTTCTATCGTATTTTGCTGGGAAAGGATTACCATTATCAATATCATTAAAAAATCTATCTGTTTTAGACCATGTGTAACCTATCCAACCAGTGAATTGTCCAGCCCTTTTCTTGATAAATAATTCTAACCCATATGAATAACCATCTCCAAAAATGAAGTAGTTGTCAGCATTATCACCAATGTCATCGCCTGGAAGTGCGCCATCAGCATATTCAATTAAATTGAAAAGATCTTTGTAATATAGTTCAACAGAAGTTTCGTATTTATCATCGAAGAAATTTCTAAAATATCCAACGGCATATTGTCTTCCCTTTTGTGGCTCTACAATATCACTACAAGGTACCCAAAGATCGGTAGGTAGAGTAGAGGCTGATAATGATGCAAGGTGGATATACTGTTTGTTTTGCATGAAAGAAGCCTTAAGAGAAGATTTGCTGTTAAGACTATATTTTATTGATGCTCGTGGTTCTAGAGAATTGTAAAATGCGACACTTTCGCCTTGACCATAAACGATTGTGTCAATATTTTGAATTCGTAAGTCATCTTTAACATATCTAGTGAATGCACCAACTTGATTAAACATAGAACCACGTACACCAGCATAAATAGTAAGTTTATCGCTAATTTTAAAATCATCCCCTAAATAAATTGCAGCTTCGTGTGCATATTGCTTTCTGTTGTCCGAATCGTCAAAAACAATATCACCAAATTTAGCACTCACTGAGTTAGGTGTGAAAATGTGGTAAATGTAGTTTAAACCAAACTTCACTGTGTGTTGAGGATTGGGAATCCATGTGTAATCTTGCTTAATATAATAATCCCTAATTCCAGAGCTTTGAATAAATTGAAAACCTCCATCTTCATCCTCTGGGTCTTCCATTTTAACTTCAGTTCTAAATTTGTAATCAGATGCTACAAGGGTTGTGTTAGAGAAAAAAGTGCTCGAATATAAGTGATTCCATCTTAAGGATGCCATGCCATTTCCCCATGGGATACTCATGCCAAAACCAGCTGCATCACTTTTAAATTCAAAAACATCTTCGCCATAATAAGAACTAAAGAATAATCGGTCTTTATCAGAGAATCTATAATTAAACTTTGCATTTAAATCATAAAAGTGATATCCTGAGCCTTTAAAAGGCGATGTTTTCTTGACAAATGGTTTAACCAGAATGTCGATGTATGTTCGGCGTCCTGAAATTAAATAGGAGCATTTATCTTTAATAATTGGGCCTTGAATTGTAAATCTTGATGCAATTGTTCCGATTCCGCCATCGGCCTGAAACTCTTTCATATTTCCATTTTTCATTGAAATATCAAGTACAGAGCTAATTCTTCCTCCATATTCTGCTGGCATTCCACCTTTATAGAGTTCCATATCTTTTAATGCATCTGCATTAAAAACTGAAAAGAAACCAAATAAGTGTGCTGCATTATATATTGTTGCTTCATCAAGTAGAATTAAATTTTGATCTGGACCACCACCTCTTACATAAAATCCAGAGTTTCCTTCACCAGAAGCCTGAACTCCAGGAAGAAGCTGAATAGTTTTAAGAATATCAACTTCACCCATAAATGCAGGTAGAGTTTTAACCGTTTCAATAGGTAGTTTTATCACAGACATCTTACTGTCTTCAATATTGCTTTTCTTTTCTCCCGAAACTATAACTTCTTGAGTCATAAAAGCAGAACTTTCTAATTCGATATTAAAAGATTTATCTGAATTAAGATTTATCTCTTTTGTAATTTCTGTATAGCCTATAAAAGAAAAACTAATTGTGTATTTGCCTTTAGGTAATGATAGAGTATAAAATCCATAAGTGTTAGTGGTAGCACCATTTTTACCATCAATAACAATTACGTTTGCCCCAATCAGCTCTTCTCCATTACTCTTATCTTTAATGTATCCGCTTATTGTGTATTTTTGCGCCGATAAACTCGTCAAAATCACAAGTAATGTTAATAAAATAGTAGTTTTCTTCATTCTTAACTTAAAATATTTGACAAAAATATTTAATTATTATTAATAATATCATTTTTACTAAAACATAACAGATATATATTATCTATGTTTTAGATTAGCACAAAATTATCTGTTATATTAGAATAATAATTTGAATTTCGGTGAATATATGTAATTTGTCGGTAAGAAAATCGGATATTTTTTTATTTGGCAAATAAATTTTTTCAAGAAAGAAAAAACTTGTATTTTTGTGTTCTTAAAAGTTCGGGGTGTAGCTCAGTTGGTTAGAGTACTGGTCTGGGGGACCAGGAGTCGGAAGTTCGAGTCCTCTCACCCCGACAAATTTTTAAGGCAGTTTCTGACTGCCTTTTTTTATTTTAATAGAGTGTTTCTCTTTTGTATAATCTGTGATGTTAAGAAAAGCCTAGCAATATATATTTAAACAAAAAGCCCCAACTTTTAAGTTAGGGCAATTGAAATACACATATATGAAAAGTCTTTAAATCAGATTTAAAATTACTTCAACATTATTTCTTATTGCTTTTGAGTAAGGGCATACTTGATGAGCTTGGTTAACTAAGTCTTGAGCAATTTCTCTATCAACACCTTTTACTTCAATATCTAATTGCACAGCTATTGCAAGTCCACCATCGGATTCTTTTCCAATGGTAACATTAGCAGTTGTGGTACTTTCAATTCGGTGTTTTGCCATACGTGCAACTAAATTTAAAGCTCCATCATAGCAAGCAGAATAAGTAGCACCGAACAACTGTTCTGGATTTGTGAATTCTCCACCTTCTCCGCCTAATCCTTTTGGCATTCTTACATCCATGTCAATTACACTGTCATCACTTTTAACATGACCGTTTCTGCCACCTTTTACAGTTACTTTTGCAGTATACAATTTTTCCATTATTTTAGGTTTTTGATTAATTATAATATTTAGTAGAGGAACATATTTGTTTTGAAAATGTTCACGATATTTCTAAAACTACTTTCCAGATTCATCCTCCTTTTTTTCTTGAGTGGAATTGTAAAAGTTAATTGCTGCCTGTGCTATACCGTTATTTGGATATTTTTCTAATACTTGTTCGTAATACTTAACACATAGTTCCCCTTTGCCAATTTGTCCGTAGCAATAAGCAATATTGGTCATGGCCATTTCTTTATAACAATATCTTGAAGAACTAAGTAATGTCAAATATCTAAATCTATCAATCCAATTATACTTTGTAAAAAAATGGTGACTCTTTTCAAATAATACGATTGCTTCTTCGAATTTCTTTTGCTTGACGAGCTTTATTCCTTTACGATGAAATCTTGGGATTGTTAATCTGAGAGTCCATGAAATAGCAAGATAGTGCAATGCTCCAATGATAAATGGATTCTGAAAACCTAATTGCCACCAAAATATGAAAAGTAATGTCATAAATGATATTTGAGGAATAATTGATATCCAGGCAGTTTGACGAACAATAGGAGTATTGGAGCCCATAACTTTTATTTCAATAATTATTGTATTACAAAAATATAAAAGTTTGTGAGATTTTAACAAATGTTTAAATAATAGATGTGTTTTTATGTCCTAAAATTAAAATGCTTTTGCACCCTATTTAATAAATATTGATTTTTGGAAATGGTTTTCAATGAATTATACTTATTAATTATTGTTTATAAAGTATAAGTAGTATTTTTAACGATTATTTGCAAAGTCTAAATGTTATCATTGTAGATAATTACACATACAATATTAAAAATAAAGAATGAATTTTAACGAACTGAATATATCACAGGATTTACAAGACGGCATAGATTTTTTCAATTACACAGAACTAACA
>CAZUQY010000223.1:0-5451 GCA_964622935.1 uncultured Bacteroidales bacterium
TTGTTTTTAATTTTTGTCGCAAAAGCCAAATGTAAAAATTTGGCGGTGTTCGGAAGCGTTCTGCACGAACGTTTACAGGCTAATTCCACATTACATATAGGTGTTGTTAGCTGCTGGTGTTTAGTCATTATCAATCTATTATAATCCAAAATTTGAGCAAACGAAGAACTGCTGTACTCGAAAGAATTAGTTTTTAGTGTTGGCAAAAAGGGTTGACAGACAGACAAGCTCTTTTGTAATTTCTGGTTGTGTGTTGGCTTAGGCGAATTGCAAATGTGCTTAGCTGTGTGGGGCAGGCTATCTTTTATTTTCGATATTATCTTTCTGTATTAATTCATTTGGAGGCATAAGCTCCATCCAATGCTGCATATTTGCTTGTAATCTTAAGTTTTCGTCAACGCTATTGAAATCAATACGACCATTAGGTAATAATTTAAGTTCTTGTAAAAGTGGTAGTGTCATATGCACAAAGCCAGGATCAAGTTGTTCATTTTTTATCTTTAGAAGTGCAGACTCAATGGTCAAAGCTAAATTGTGTTCAAATTCTGTTCTATTACTTGGAGGAGGCATTCCATATTTACTTTTTTTCATCTTTTACATTTTTATTTGGTTCCATCATGTGTTCAAAATTAGACGTAGAATTAGCTGTTACTCGAGCCACTTCATCTATCGTATTTAGGTCAATTCTACCATTTGGCAAATTTCTTATTTTCAAGAGACTATCAATAGAACTTTTGGATTGAATTGAAAATTTCATCCGCCCTTCTTTAACAAGTTCAGATAGTACATTAAAATTTCTTTCAAATTCAGCTCTATTATCTAAGAATGCTTTTTTAGGTTCAAACATCTTTTTAGTTTATTATATCAAATATCTCATCCATTGTCTTTTTATCAACTCTACTAGTAATAGAAATATTAAGAGCATAATTTAATATCTCTTCAAATCGACCATTGTAATCGTTATCATTGGGAAAACTTCTTTTTACGTATTTGTCAGACTTTTTAAATTCCTCAATTGAAAGAGGCATGCATTTTTCTGTTATCGTTTCAAGCAACGATAAACAAAACTTTCTATTTAGAATCTGCAAATCATTTAACTTATCAATTTTCCATGAAATTTCTTCTAAATAGTCTTCTTCTAAGTAAACGTCGCCCATTAGTGTAATAGTCTCAGGAAAACTACCATAAAGCACACTATAAAGCTTATTGTACCCAGTTTTATTTAAATTATTAGCGCAATCTAGTAAATTCTTCTTAATTGTGAAATGCTTGACACCAACAAGAGCTTTAAGATAATCATTATCTTTATCTAGAATTTCACTAATTAATGCAGGTTTTTCGATTGAAATACTTTTTAATATTAAAGAACATTTAACTGGTGAGATATTTGGCACATCAGAACAAACTTCTTTGATTATGGCAGGAATCATAAGCGCAGGTTCATAAATAGCAAGTTTCTGTATTGAATTATATGCTCGTTTTGAAAAACCTCCATGAGGATGATTTAAAAACCATATAAGAAATGAAGCTAATAACTCATCGTTTGTTTTTTTGTCTGATTCTTCCTCAATCCATTTGTATTTTGCAAAAGTTTCATCATCTGGATTTACCAATATTGTAAAATGTTCAGCAGTAGTTTTATAAATCTCTTTTATTTTTTCTAAAGAGAGTTTTCCTTCTAAAAACCATAATAATTTAGAAGTAATACTCCATGTATCATTTGAATACTGATTAATAAAATCTTTTAAATATTTGAATGTGACAAATTCATCTTGGAAAAGTTGTTTGAGGTTTATTTCTGCATCGTTACTCCTAATTGAGTAATTACCGAACCAGATATTCACTTTTTCTTCATTAAATGCATGAATACCATCTTCTATTAAGGCATTTCTAGATTTTTCATTTTTCTGACAAGACAAATTAAACTTTTCGAAACAATCAGCTTTTTCCTTTTCACCTGATTTTTGAGTTTTCTTGGTATCAGCAACGATATCCCAAGAAATATCTTCTTTCAGCAAATAACCTTGAATTGTTTTTATTCCTTCTTCTGAAATTTGACTTTTGAAGCAATTTAAATATACAAATCTGTCATCTTTCAATTCTTCACTGCTAGCAATTTGAACTACTGATTTATAAAATTCATCAATATTTACATCATTTGTTTCTTCATAATACCTAAGTAATTCCGTTTGAAGGTCTCCGAAATCACTTACATACCTTGAAACATCATCATTACCTGTAAATATTTCTACAAATGACCATTTCAGATACGATGATTTAACTTTGAGTACTTTTAAGATCTCTAAAACCCCGTTTTGTTCTTTGATATTTCTTGCCCCTAGACAATAACCATCACCAATACGTGGAGCATCAAACGTGCTCTTTTCTACATTTCTTATAATCAATTGGGGAGATGGAATAACTTCTGATTTAAAATAGTTAAGAGCCACATTAGTTTTACCACTTTTAATCAAACTCCCAATAAATATTTCTTTTTCAACTCTTACATACCTTTGGAATGTCATCTCACCAGAAGCATAATCCAAAATTGAAGCAAACTCCTTAAGATGTTTATTCAGTTCCTCTTCTCCATTTGATAAATCTATAGTCGTATTTAATAAATCGAATTGGGCTTCTTTATACCAACTTGGTCCCATTGATGTTTTTAGCATAGCCTTAAACATCTCAATACCTTTTTCTTTCTCTGATATTAAACCATACAGTTCAATAATTTTTAACAAGTCAGATGTTTTTTCCCACCTGTTTTCCACATTATAAATAATATATTTGCTCCATATTTCAAGCAACTGCTTAATATCTTCTTTTGCTAGTTTTGCTTTAACTAAACCTGAAATAATTTCGAATAAACTTTTTCTATATCCTTCTGAATACAAGCCAGCTTGATCTTGAGACTTTGCTTGGAATGATTGTAAAAAGTTACTCAGTTCTTTAATATTGAACTGTGCTAGATACCATGTTGCTTTTGAATAAATCAATGGGTAAATTGCTTCTGGCAAACTGTAACTTCTATCCCAAAAGCTTCTTTCATCAAATGTGAAATCAATTTTACCTAGAACTTTTGAATATTCATTAATTGTTGATTCTAATTCTTCTCCTAACTCTTTTGCAGTCAAGAACTGAGATTTTCCGTCCAAAAAAGCAATGTTCTTGAATACAGCTAAAGTAAACTCTTCCCACTTTTTATACCTATCATAAGAATTTTGAACAATTGGCAATTCTTTAGTGTCGTTGATATAGCCTTTAAACTTAAACTTATAATATAACTCTTGAATACCTTGATAATTTAAATCAACACCATTTGACTTTCTAAAGTTAATATCACTGTCAAATTGCAAATATTTCAAAATTAACGATTTAATTAAGTCGCTATTCTTGCTATTATCAATTAATGAATTAATGAGAATATGAAGTTCAGATTTCTCTTCCTTGAATCCATACTTTTTAATTAAATTTTCTACTTCTTTAACAGCATAAAAGAATTTTTCTGTTTTACTAAAAACACCTGTATTATATGTTGCAATCTCATCATATAGTAGTAATGCGGAGGCTCTAGTTTTAGTCCATCTGTCATCTACCTTGACTCCTGTAATTTGAGTAATTTCTTCCGTATCTTTAAAAATATCGAATCGTCTTAATAAGTAAGCACTTTGCCATGAACTGGCATATAGTCTTATATTATTAATACCCTCGGATAATTCTTTATCACCGCGATCCATTGCTTCATCTTGTAGCTTCCCTAATTTTAGTAATAGATTAATATTACTTTTCAGCCCTTCTTTAATATTATCATTCATGGATAGTGTTAAAGAATTTAATTGCAACATAAAAGTATCATAACTAATTCCTTCTTTGGAATTCATTCCTTCATTAATTTGTCTTCTATAACTTTTGCTTATTGCATCAAACAAAATTTTTGCTTCAGCATTTGCTTCTTTTTCATATAATAATTGGAGAAACAGTAATGCATCGTAGTTATCAACCAATAAAGTGTTTTCTCGAACCAAATACTTCAGTGCAGCAGCATATTCATCTAATGAAATTAAAGCACTTGCAATAAGATTTGCATTTTCAGCAAATACACTATCGTACCTAAATTCAATTCTTTGTAATAAAAGAAGCAGTCTTATTGTTTCAACTGTTTGTTTTAAATCAATTGATATATTAATAATTTCTTTTAAATCACCAATTACCAATTCTGGAGAAACACTTTTTAATGCACATTTATCAGCCCAATCTTGGTTACAGTAACTAATCGCATCTTTTTTATTCGACCCTTGTGACTGATGATATAGAAGGTTGTTTATTGAATAAATATGGTCACTATTTAGAGAACAAAACTGAAAAATATAATCATTGGCTTGAGCAGAATAGAGCTCTGTATTTACTATTACATAATCCTTAAACGAGTTATGATATATTTCTAAATCGCTATCTCCTTTTAATAAATATTTTAGGCTGTTCAGGTGAGATAAAAAACTTAAATTATACGGTTCTGGCAGAGCCTTAATTAAGTCTTCCTGCTTTAAAGATTGTCTTAACCATGAAAGAATTACGGTTATCCAAAGTTTGTCAGGCACTTCATGTATTTTGTCCCACAATGAATCATAATATTTACTAATATCGCCGCCAATAACAGGTATATGGTTTAACCAATTATCAATATTTTCTAATTCATCCTTGTTAAGGTTCTTAATATAATTAACTAGATACCTTAAATACAAAGGATGACCTTCAGATTTTACAGCAATTTCTTGAATGTTTTCAATGCTAATAACATCTTTACCAATCTCTTTTAAAATAAATGCTTCACACTGTCCTAAATTTATAGGTTTAGCAACAATTGTTTCATTTTGAGTTATAACTGATTTTATTTCAGAAGGTAGAATTTCTTTTGATGTACATGAAAGCAGTATTTTAAGATTATCTGGTAATTCTAATGGAAAAATTTCTAAGAATACATTTAACTCTGGAATTTCATCAAGTCCATCAATAATAATAAGTCCATTTTTCTTCTCCGACTGATAATATAATCCAAGATCGTTTAGCAGTGAAGGCAACTTTTCTAACTTCTTTTCAAAACTATTATTGTCAACAGGAGGTGGAGTTCCCGTAAGTTTTAGATAAATTATTTCTTCTAACCATTGAATGAAATATCTGTATGAAGTTTTTAAAGCTTTTGGAGTCTTATCATTTGGAACTTTAATAAAGTATTTGCCTATTACTTCTATGCTTTCATCTGCTGGCAAGAAGCTTGCAACACTAATTGTTTTACCTGAACCAGGAGAACCTGAAAATAGAAACCATTTGTTTGAAGACTGAATCGTCTTATCTATTGAATCATGATTTTCATAATTTGGTGTTGAACTCCTGATATCATCTTCAAATTCATGAGGAATATCCAACACATTTTTTTCTTCCTCAACATCTAAA
>CAZUQY010000224.1:0-5447 GCA_964622935.1 uncultured Bacteroidales bacterium
TTTAGATTGAACCTTATTTTGTAGCTTAGCACATCAAAATAAATTTAACCCTAAAGAAGAACACATACTACAATTTCTTAGATAGAAATTAAATAAAATTTTACTAATTTTGCTTTTTAATAAATCATAAGCTATATGACAGACAGATTCGAACCAATTAACTTAACTCAGTTACTACAGATTATTTTAAACGAGTACGAAAATAACAAGAGCATATTTGGTATTCCTGAAGAATTATTCTTTACACCAAATAAAATGAATCTGTTTAAAACAGAAATCTTTAATCAGAAAATAGAAACACCTATTGGTGTTGCTGCAGGACCACATTCACAAATGGCTCAAAACATTATCGGTGCTTGGTTGATGGGTGCAAGATATATCGAGCTCAAAACAATTCAAACCCTTGACGAAATTGAAGTTGCCAAGCCTTGTATAGATATCCAAGACGAAGGATACAATTGTGAATGGTCACAGGAATTAAAAATAAATCAGAGCTTTAATGAATACCTTAATGCTTGGATTGCAATTCATATTTTACATCACAAATTTGGATTTAATGGTGATATCAAAACCATATTCAATATGAGTGTTGGTTATAATCTTGAAGGAATTTTAAATGATAATGTTCAGTGGTTTTTTGAGAAAATGAACAATTGTAAAACTAAACTAAAATTAAAACTTGACGAAATAAAAGACATTTATCCTGAAATTGAAAAAATAAATATCCCAACTCAAATATCAGATAACATCACATTGTCAACAATGCACGGCTGTCCCGCAGATGAGATAGAAAGTATTGCAAGTTATCTATTAACAAATAAGAAGTTACATACCTTTGTAAAACTCAATCCTACTTTATTAGGGCCTCAAATACTAAGAGACATCCTCAACGAAAAGTTAAAATACAAGACAAATGTTCCTGATATTGCATTTGAACATGATTTAAAATATCCGGATGCATTAAATATCATTAGAGCTCTTCAGGCAGTTGCTAAAAAAGAGAATCTACAATTTGGATTAAAACTAACTAACACACTTGAATCTGTAAATAATAAAGATGTCTTTGGTTCAGATGTTAATATGATGTACATGAGCGGCCGTTCATTGCATGCATTATCAATAAATCTTGCAAACAAACTCTATACAGACTTGAATGGTGAAATCCCGTTTTCATTCTCTGGAGGTGCTGATGCATTTAATGTATCAAATATCATTACTTGTGGGTTTAAAACTATTACTGTAAGCTCTGATTTACTCAGACCCGGTGGTTACATGCGCTTAAATCAGTATTTTGAAGAAATAGAAAAACAATTTAATGCCTATTCTTCTAAAGGAATACATGAATTTGTCACAAACTATGCAGTTGAAAAAGACCTCAAAGAAGCTATTACTCAAAATCTTGATGAATATGCATCAGAAGTAGTGAATTCAGATAAATACAAAAGAAATTACATTGTTGCACCAAATATTAAGACTCCTCGAGAGTTAAGCGAATTTGACTGTATTGTTGCTCCATGTAAAGCTACCTGCGCTACAAATCAGGATATTCCAAATTACTTGTATCATTCAGCAAAAGAAGATTTTGCTAGTGCATACAGAACAATTTTAGAGACAAATCCTTTTCCTGCAATTACAGGAATGATTTGTGATCACCTTTGTCAAAACAAATGTACTCGTGTTAATTTTGACAGTTCTTTACTGATTCGTGAAGTTAAAAGATTTGTTTCAGAACAGGATGAAGTTAAACGCGAAGTATTTGGCAAACAAAACGGACTTAAAGTTGCTGTTGTAGGTGCTGGTCCAAGTGGCTTATCATGTGCATACTATTTAGCACTTGCAGGTTTTTCAGTAGATGTATTTGAATCTCAATCTAAAGCTGGTGGGATGGTTCAGTTTGCTATTCCGGGTTTCCGTTTAACAGACGAAGCTATTAACAAAGATTTTAAACGTGTCACCGACTTAGGCGTGAAAATAAATTACAACACAAAAGTTGAAGTAGAAAATTTTGAAAAACTACGTAAAGATTACAATTATATTTACCTTGCTCCTGGTGCTCAGCTTGCAGCAGATTTTAGACTGAAAGGGAATACAACAACTGGAGTACTTGACTCACTTGATTTCCTTTTTAAAGCAAAAGAAGGTAAAGATACTGGTATTGGCAAAAACGTTGTAATTATTGGTGGTGGAAACACTGCTATGGACGCTGCAAGAACTGCATATAGACTTGTCGGCAAAGAGGGGAAAATAAGTATTGTATATCGTCGTACGATCAACGAAATGCCTGCTGACCTAGGAGAAATTAAGGCTGTAATCGAGGAGAATATGGATATAATCGAATTAGTTTCTCCCGAAAAAGTGATTGCAGAGAATGACAAAGTCAAGGCTATTTTATGCAGTAAAATGGAATTATCAGGAATCGATGCTTCTGGAAGACCAAAACCTGTTAAAATTGAAGGTTCCGAATTTGAAATTCCTTGTGATACAATTATACCTGCTCTTGGTCAAAAGACAGATATTGATTTCATAGAAAATGACTTGTTGAAATCTAGAAATCTGGGATATCAGACCCAAGTAGAGGACATATTTATTGGTGGTGATGCAAAAAGAAATGCTGCTACAGCAATTATTGCAATCTCAGACGGTAGGAGAACTGCTGAAGAAATCATAGAAAAAGCAAATTTAGATCTTAAAATCCCAAAACTTAATAATAACAAAGAAATATCGAAAAAAGAATTGATACTCAAAAGAGCAAAACGCATTCCATCGCATGAGTTAGAGGAAACACCATTAAATGATCGTCAAAACTTTAAATTAGTAAGCAAAACCCTTGACAAGAATTCTATTATTGAGGAAGCTGAACGTTGCTTATATTGTGACGAGTTATGTAATATTTGTGCAACTGTTTGTCCTAATTTTGCAAATTACTCATACGAGATTGAGCCTGTAAAATATGATCTTCAGAAAGCAATATTTATTGAAGGTGAAAACTCCAAACTTGAATCAGATGGTATCTTTGAGGTAAAACAAAAATATCAGATCTTGAACATTGCTAATTTCTGCAATGAGTGTGGAAACTGTAACACCTTCTGCCCAACAAATTCAGCTCCTTACAAAGATAAGCCAAAGGTTTATCTAACAAAAGAATCGTTTGAAACAGCTCCAGAAGGATATTTCTTAGATAAAACTAGACTAACTTTATATTACAAAAAAGATAAAGCAATATCATCTCTTACTGATCTCAATAACAAGTATATTTTTGAATCCAATGGCACTATTGTTAGCCTTGGAAAAGATGATTTAAAAATTATTGAACTAACAGGAAGCAAATCTGAAAAGGAATTCCGTTTGATTACGGCAGCTAAAATGAGTGTGGTAATGATAGGCGCTATGAAAATATTTTAATAGACTTCTCGATTCTTATCATTATTTGTTTATAACCAATCATTTTACAAATGATATTGGAGCACTGCTTGAAAATTAAGTTTTCAAATCATTTTCAAACATAAAAATTAAATCCATCAATATAAAAACCTTTACCACAGGTAGTATTTTCAGGGATTTGCATTAAAATTTGAAACTTTTTTGTAGCTTTGCAAGCTGTATGCAAAACTGCACGCGAAAGACTTACACAGCGGGAAGAGACAAATACAGTAAAAAAGATACCTGAAGACCATTAAACCACTAAATTTCAAGTGATTACAAGTTGGGTATCTTTAATTATTTTTAATGAAATATTACAAAATATATTTAAACATTTGATTATGATTCAATTAATTAACAAAGTTACGAACGAAAAAGCATTAGAAAATGCAGTTCAAAGGTACAAAGAAAGAGGAATTATTTTGCCCACATTTGCTCAACAGCAAAACCCGGAGTTAATACCAGAAAAAATAAAAGATCAATTAAAAAATGTTGGATTATGGGAAATTAATCCTTTGAATCTTTTTAGGATAACATGGAAAAACGAACCAAAAGAACAAGGTGGCTTATTTGGAGGCGTTAATTATATTGAATTACCAAAAGAAATAACAGGTGTAGATGCACGAATTGTTTTACTAATTGGTAAATGGTTTCCAACAGGCGCACACAAAGTTGGTGCTGCTTATGGCTGTCTTGCACCAAGTATTACTACAGGTGGATTCGACCCGACATATCACAAAGCTGTATGGCCTTCTACCGGCAATTATTGCCGTGGTGGTGCTTTTGATTCAAAACTTATGGGTACTGAGTCTGTTGCTATTCTTCCAGAAGAAATGAGTAAAGAGAGATTCGAATGGTTACGTGATGTAATTGGTTCTGAAGTAATTGCTACACCCGGTTGCGAATCAAACGTTAAAGAAATTTACGACAAATGCTGGGAAATAAGAGAAACAAGACCTGAATGCATAATTTTTAACCAATTTGATGAATTTGGAAACGCAGTTTGGCATTATAATACAACAGGTAAAGCAATTGAAGAAGTTTATAATAAAATTAAAACAGAAAAAAGCAATCTTGCAGCTTATGTATCAGCAACAGGTTCTGCAGGAACAATTGCTGCAGGTGATTATTTAAGAACTTTTATTCCTCAGATTAAAGTTGTTGCATCAGAAGCATTGCAATGCCCTACTCTACTTAACAATGGATTTGGTGGACACCGTATTGAAGGTATTGGTGACAAACATGTACCATGGATTCATAATTCAAAAAACACTGATATGGTTACAGCAATTGATGATGAAAACTGTATGAGATTACTTCGCCTATTCAATGAAAAAGAAGGACTTAAATACTTAAAATCATGTGGAATCTCTGATGAAATTGCAAATGAACTTCATCTACTTGGAATTTCAAGTATTGGAAACTTATTATCTGCTATTAAAACAGCTAAATATTATGAAATGACTAGTGATGATGTGATTATAACAGTCGCAACTGACTCAGCAGACTTATACAATTCTCGTATTGAAGAACAAACAGCATTAAAAGGAAACTACTCAGAATTACAAGCTGCTAAAGACTTCGAAAAATGTTTGTTAGGTGAGAAAACTGACAATATGAAAGAATTGAATTACAATGATCGTAAAGCAATTCACAACTTAAAATATTACACTTGGATAGAGCAACAAGCAAAAGAACTTGAAGACCTTAATCAGATGTGGTATGACCGTGAAATCTGGAATAAAATCTTTAACCAAACAAAACGTTGGGACGAATTAATAAATGAATTCAATGAGAGAACAGGTTTATTGAAATAAGATTAAATCTTTTTAATAAATAAAGCTGTTCCTTAAAATATAACAGGTCGTATTATGCGACCTGTTTTTTTTAATATCCTATACTCAACCTCTATAGGATTTTGTGATATAAACCGTATCTATTTCGCCGATTCTTCCTCATAATTTATTACCATAGCTATTGCTATGCAAAGAAATTATTCGTCGACTAGTCACAAATTCTACTATTTT
>CAZUQY010000225.1:0-5433 GCA_964622935.1 uncultured Bacteroidales bacterium
TTTACTAAAAGATGACGGGACGTTAAAAACTAAATGTGCCGATTTCATATCCTCACTTCCATTCTATTTAGAAAATCAAAATTCTATTTTTGTGCATGCAGCCCTTGACTTAACACGAAAAGATATTTTCGAGAATACAGATTTTATGTTGTATTCTCGTTACCAAAGAGGAAATGAGAAACAATTAAAGGGTAAGAGACTTTTTCATGGACATGTGCCAATAAAATATGAACAATTAAAACAGAAAATTGAAAACGATGAACAGATAATTGGAATTGATTGTGGTTGTGTTATGGGAAACACTAGAAATGGCTATGGGCGACTTATTTGCATCGACACAGACACCCTTGAACTTTTCTCCGTAAAGAAGATTGATTAATTATGAAAAATGAAGTCAGAGGGATACGCGATCTAATTAATCAAGGCGAAGGAATTCATCTTGATTTTAAACATAGCATCAACGATGCAAAAAAGATAGCTCGCTCACTTTCAGCATTTGCAAATACTGATGGAGGATCATTATTGATTGGAGTCAGAGATAACGGCAGTATTGCCGGCATTAGCTCTGAAGAGGAATATTATATGATGGAAACTGCCTCTTTATTGTATTGCAAGCCTCCAGTAAAATTCAATCACAAAACCTGGATTATTGATGGCAAAACTATCCTTGAAATCATAGTTGCAAAAAGTGAAGATTCACCTCATTATTCACCAGACCAAAACAATGATTACAAAGCATTTATAAGAGTTAATGATGAGAATTTTATAGCTCACAAGATACTTGTAGATGTTTGGAAAAGAGGAAAGTCGAGTACACAGGGAGTGAAGTTAGTTTATGATAAAAATGTTGAGCTCATTCTCAAAGAAATTTCATTAAACGGAAGCATTTCAAAATCTCAACTCACACGAATTACAGGAATAAAAAGCCAAAAAGCAGACAGATTACTTACGAATATGATGCTTATGGAAATACTCAATTATAGGATTAGTGATAATATAACAGAATTTGTATTTCATAAAAATTACAATCTTGAAAAATAAAATCATATGGAAAAGAAATACACTTACGATTATCCCAGAGCACTAGTTACAGTTGACATCATCGTAACTGACAACAATAATAAATTACTACTTATTAAACGTGCAAATAATCCTTATAAAAACATGTGGGCATTCCCCGGAGGGTTTATCGAAATGAACGAAAGACTTGTTGACTCTGCAAAAAGAGAACTTTTTGAAGAAACCTCATTACAAAATATTGAATTAAAGCAATTCAAAGCCTATGGTGATCTTGGCAGAGACCCACGCGGACGAAATATTGCAGTTGTATTTCATGGAAAATACACTACTCCTGAACTTGCAAAAGCTGGAGATGATGCAAGTGAATCTAAATGGTTTGACATTCAAGATTTACCAAAAATGGCATTTGATCATGGCATTATACTAAGAGAATTTTTGGGGCAATAGGATTATCTCATATCTACACATAATTCATGGCAATTACAGGATCTAAACCTGCAGCCTTACGAGCTGGAGCAAAACCACTAACAATACCAATAAATACAGAAATCAAAGTTCCCGACAATACATTCTGTAAACTTAGAGCAAAACTCAAAGGAGTTAACGATGATGCAACAAAAGTTAGTATCCAAACAAGAAAAAGTCCGATTAGTCCACCAACAAGACTAAGCACAATAGCTTCTGTAAGAAACTGTGTTAATATCAAATATGATTTTGCACCAATAGCTTTTTGTATTCCTATTTGTCTTGTGCGCTCTTTAACAGACACAAACATTATATTTGCAATCCCAAAACCACCTACAAGGATTGCGAAACCTCCGATTATCCAACCAGCTAAGTCAATGATTCCAAAAATATTATCAAGCCCCTTAGCAATCATACTTGCCTGATTAAGAGCAAAGTTATCTTCTTCCACTGGTTTAAGACGTCTAATTGTCCGCATAATAATAGCAAGTTCATCAACCAATTGCTCTACGCTAACATTTTCTTTTGCTGTAACACAAATAAAAGGATTTAATGCTTCGCTTTCAACATCAAACATCGTCTTACCAAAGTTAACAGGAATCAAAACCATTTGATCCATGCTATTATTAAACATATCTTCTCCCTCTTTGGCAAAAACTCCAATTACTCGTACTTTACGTCCACCAACTTTTATTGTTTTATTAATTGGACTAGCTCCTTGATATAATTCCTCTGATATTGTTGCACCAATAATGGCTACATTTTTACCACTATGAGATTCCAATTCGGTAAAATAGCGACCATTTTCAATTTTAAAATCTCGAATACGCCCATAATCAAAAGTTGCTAGCATAATTCCAGTATTCTCAACAGCTTTATCTTCGTACTCTACTGTTTTATTCGTTGAGGCAACAAATGCTACATCGCCTGCGTATACTGATCTTTCTTTTATTTGATCTGCTTCTTCCATCTTAGGTAATGGACGCTTAATATATTTCCACCAAGGATATTCACTGGAGAAAGTCCAAGGCCATTTCTGAACGTAAATCGTATTATTTCCAAGAGAGCTAACATTTTCGCGAATTGACCTTTCTAATGAGTCGATGGTAGTCATTACACTAATTATTGAGAATATACCAATAGTAACTCCCAATAATGACAAAAATGTCCTGAGTCTATTATTAATCAGAGACAAGAAAGCAAATTTTATACTATCTGTTATTAGCCTAAGGAATACCAAATTAAAAATGTTTTTCCAAAGATATGGATTTTTTTAGCTCTAAAAGTTAAAATACTATTAAAATAGAATCTGGTGTAATTATTTAATAAATGGGGCATGCTCCATGCTCCATACACTTTGCCATTTGCTCCATGCTCCATGACCTATGACCTATGCAAAAAGCCTTCCCATAATCTCAACTGTTCTATTCAAATCCACCTAAACAATTAAATAATTGCGACTTACCACAATGAAGAGAAAAAATCCTGACCGAATTCTGCTAAAATCGACCGAATTCTGATTCATTAAAACCGAAATCTGATTGATGTATCAGAAAAATATCACAGTACTTATCTTTACCTTAAATTAATAAGAATAAGAGTATACAAAAACATGAGAGTTTCAAAAAAAATAATAAAACTAATTAGACAGAAATGTCTACTTTTTTTATTTTTCTCACTTCTCATGAATTTGTATGCATTTGCGCAGCCCTCTACTTCTGGTTGCAATTATGCTGGCACCAAAATAACAGTAGGCTCCTCATGTACTCCTAGCACTATGGATAGTAATGGTAGCACAGATTATTGGGATAGTGCATCTGGTTGCAATAGTGACGATAGAGATGATGTTTGGTGGTGGTTTACTGCTACTGGCACCTCCACTACAATTACTTATAGCTCAACTAAAGATGCAATTTTGCATCTTTTTACGGGGGCATGTTCTGCTAGTATGACCGCATTGGAATGTGCGGATAATACAACTTCAGGGGACGAATCAATTACTCTGACAACTGTGATTGGGCAAAACTATGCAGTTAGAGCTCAACAGAAAAACAAGGATAATAATATGACGGGCACAATTTGTGTTTATTCTCCAGATTATGATTTTTCAATTACCTCAATTAACTATGGAGCTTCGACATGGTGTACTGCAAATACAAGGAGTGTTACAGCAACTATCAAAAACACTGGAACAGCAACATGGTATGCAAACGGATCAACAACTTGCCCAGCTCCAAATAATAATAACAAAGTAGCAGTATCCTATAAGTGGAATGACGATTCTGACTTTGATAGTTACAATAATAGGAATGCCCTTCCAAATGATGTAGCTCCAGGAGAATCAGTTGATGTTACATTTAATGTTCAATCTCCTATTGGAAATCCGATAGGTTCGAATAACTTATCAATTAAACTTATTGCACAAGAATGTGCATGGTTTACATCAGTATACACTTCACCTAGTATTACTATTACATCAACCCCAACAGCAGTAATAACTCCTTCACCTGCAAATTCTGCAACTGGAGTGTGCTATGACGGCAATGGAGAAATAAATTCTGTATCATGGGCTACTGCTTCAGAAGCTATTTCTTATGATGTATATTTTGGTGCTGGTAGTTTACCTGGTACAGTTACATCTAATGTTGCAAGCAATAATTATAATTGCGGAACCTTAACAGCAAACACAACCTATTATTGGAAGGTTATCGCAAAAAACACATGTGGTGAAGCAACAGGTTCAAGTACATGGACATTTACGACAGCGAGTGGGACATGTTATTGCACATCGCTAGGAAGTTCTTCAGCATCAGAATACATTACTAATGTGACATATTCAGGCATTAATAATACCACTGGCGCTACTTCATATTCAGATTATACTAGTGGTACAGCAGCAACAGTAAACATTGGGATATCAGCAAACTTGTCTGTTACTGTTCAATGTAATGGAACAGAATATGTGTATGCATGGATTGACTGGAATAAAGATGGCGATTTCTTAGATTCAGGAGAAGAGTATAATCTAGGCTCCACTTCAACAAATGGTGCAGTACTTACAGCTTCAATTACACCTCCCGTTGGTGCATATATTGGTACAACTAGAATGCGTGTTAGTGAGAAATACAATGCCGCTCCTACTTCTTGTGAGACATTTTCAAATGGAGAGGTTGAAGACTATAGCATTACTATTGTTTCCCCTCCTTATGCAGCTCAATACATATCTCAAAGCACAGGATTAACCAATTGGTGTGCTGGTGAAACAAGAAATGTTTCGGTAACAATAAGAAATGTAGGTACACAAGCATGGACAGATGGTAGTGGCGAAGATTTCAATGTTGGAATTAAATGGAATACTGATGGCACGAGCTGGACAGACTATAATGTTAAAGTAGATGCACAAGACCTGACTCCAGGTAGTACTGCAACTTACACTTTTTCTTTAACAGCAGCTGATAATGTTAGTGGTACATATGGATCTGACCTTGCTGCCAGCTTGAACAATATCACATTCAATGTTGTGCGGGAAGGATTTTCGTGGTTTGGAGGGCCTAACACATCACTAGACCAAACTATAAATTCACTGCCAACAGGGGTCTCTGCAGGTAGTGATGTGTCAATTTGCAATGGGAATAATACTCCATTAAATGGTACTGGTACTGGAGTTATTACGACTGAATCAAATACAACAGATTACAGTATTTTAGATTTGTCAACTACAAATAGTTCATTCTCGATTTCAAATTCCGGAATATCAGCTAGTGAAATCTCAAGTGTGACAATACAAATAAGCCATACAAAAGATACTCACTTAAATATTTCACTTTATGCTCCTGATGGTTCAAATATAGATTTATCATCTGATAATGGTAGTGTTGGAGATAATTACATAACTAGTGTCAGAAAGAAAACTACCCATTTTTGCATTGCACGTTCAGAATCTTCAAT
>CAZUQY010000226.1:0-5403 GCA_964622935.1 uncultured Bacteroidales bacterium
CGAATATGAGGATCAAGATGTTATTGTTGTTTACAAACCAACGGGTCTTCTTTCTGTTGCTACTGATAAAGTAAATTTAACAGCATACAGTATTTTGAGCGATCATATAAAAGCACAAGATCCAAAAAATAGAATTTTTATTGTACATAGACTTGATAGAGAGACATCAGGCTTAATGATGTTTGCACGTAGTGTTGAGGTTCAACAATTATTACAGCATAATTGGAAGGAAATGGTTTTTGAACGTAAATACATTGCGGTGACCTCTGGTCCGATTGTTCGAGATGATGGTACGATTACATCTTATTTGGTTGAAAGTAAATCACTTAAAGTATATTCTACTAAGGATAAAGAAAAAGGACAGATTGCTACTACTCATTACAAAACTTTAAAACGGAAAGAGCCATTTTCATTAATAGAAATTGTTTTGGAGACTGGACGTAAGAATCAAATTCGCGTACATATGAGTGATCTGGGAATGCCGATTGTTGGGGATAAGAAATATGGTTCTCCAGATGGTCCGTTTAATAGAATTGGCCTACATGCTTGGATTCTTGGATTTACTCATCCTGTTACTAAAGAGACCATGAAATTTAAAAGTGAAATTCCTAAAGAGTTTCTCAGATTATTTGATGGGGATGATTTAGTTTAGCTTATCCTTGATAGAATTAAAAAATACATGAAATTCATAATCTCTTTTTACATTAAGGACGTTTCAATTCTGCTCCAGACCTTTTTCTTTAATTGGTCAATTTCAATCTCTATATATCCGGGTTGGGTGTTTTCGATACAATAGCCTGAAACGAATTCATCAAGACTAAGTTTTTGACCTGGGGCAGGAGGGAAGATGCTTTGTTGGATACACCCTTCTATGCCGCTTGGCATTCCATCTGATCCTAGAATAATATCTTTTCCCGGAATAAAACTGGATTCATCTATTAGCATTCTAAAAGGATTATTGACTTTGCAATATTGTTTGTCAAGCCTATCGCTATATATAACAGAGTCCAAATTAAAATTTGGCTGCATACTTAATGTTAAACCTAAATCTTTAGCTCTGAATGCTTGATTTTTTGTTATGAATTGCGCATGCTCTAACCTGATAAGATTATCGCTTATCTTATTTTTCAAAGCCTCCAAGGTTGATATTACCTGCTCAATTGCAATATCTCCGATGCAATGAATGGCAATGCCTGTTTTATAACTTAGTAATCTTTCGAGTTCAGTCTTTAGCTGGTCGTTTTGATATGACAAAAATGGGTTAGATTTAATATTATAATTTTTAATTGCAGCTGTACATGCCCCTAAAGCCCCGTCTGTAAATATTTTAACTCCTTTAGTAATTGATTGATGATCTTTGGAAAGTTGAGGGTATAAATTTGGGTCAGTCCATATTTCAGTTCTGTTGTTTAGCTCAGATTCATAAACAAAGTCAAAGATTTCTATGTTTGTCATAAACATATCTGAAGCAAAATAAACTCCTTTCTTTAAAAGTTCGGACAAATTATTATTTAAATTATTTTCCGTAAAAGCTCTTAAGCCAGCTATATAAGATAAGATTTGCATTAGATTATTCTCTACCCAAATCTGATTATCATTATTCTTAACCCATTCGGAAAAGTCTTTGTTGATAATTTGTGATGCAGTTGTGTTGAAAACGTATTTGTGAAGGGAATTATTAATAATAATACAAGGTGGAAGTGCTTCAATATCATGTAAGCTGAAATTATAATAGGAATCAAACCACCCCTTAGCAATGATAAGGTCATTGTTTGATTGTTTTTGTAATTTATTTAAAGCATTAATTTTTGATTTTACATCAAATAAATCAATTGCACTATCTAATGCTGAATAGGTAAAAAGATGATTGTGGTTATCTTTCAGTAATGGAATTATAAGCATTACTCTTCCTCATATATAATTTCATCTTCGTTATCCAGCTGGTCAATAACTTTAAATTCGGTACGCCTGTTTTTCTGCCTTCCTACAGGATTGTCAGAGCCATCAGGATTACTATTTGGAGCAATAGGATTTTGTTCGCCATAACCTTTTGCAACAAGTCTTTCTTTTGCAATACCTTTGTCAATTAGGTAGTTAACAACAGATTGCGCCCTATTCTGAGATAGTCTCATATTGAATGCTTCACTAGCAACACTATCTGTATGAGAACTAATCTCAATTACAATGTCTGGATATGATTGTAAGATTTTATAAATAGTGTTATCAATAGTGATTTTTGCTTTATTTGTTAAATTCGCTTTACCAAATTCGTAATATATGTTTTTTACAACAAATGATTCATCAGGGAAAGTGTTTACTATTATAGCATCTAGTTCCAATGTGTCGGATCTTGTAATATCTTTAGTTGTAAATGGTAAACGGATTTCTTTTTTGTTAAAGTCTTTTACTGAGATAACATAATCTTTACCTTGTTCGAGGTTAAAGAAATAATTACCGGGAGTTGTTAAATCAGTTTTTACAAAATACTCTTTTCCATTATCGTCAAGGATAAAAAGATTTACCGGGTAATTATAAAGTAGCTCTATTTCTCCTCCTTTGTTAAGAACGTCAAGTCCTAAAGCCATATCTGCTTGATATTCTTTTTCAATAGATAAAAAGAATAAAGAGTCTGTAATTCCGAAAATTTCTCCAGTAACGGCAATGCTAATATAATCACGGTAGATAAATTCATAGATATCATCACAACAGTTTTCGTGTCTTAAAGAATATCCGCCGCTTCTATTAGAAGTAAAAAAACCTCTGTGTCTGGATTCTTCGAGTATATAATAGACGTCATCATAACTTGAATTTATTGGGTAACCAACATTCTTTGCTCCATCAAAGCTTTTTCCTTCGCCAAATGTTTTGTAAATATCAAAACCACCCATTCCAGGAAGCCCTTCTGAACTAAAGTAGAGTGTTTTTGTGTCAATGTTATAATATGGTGTAATGTCATCGACAAGAGTGTTTATTCTTTTCCCGCAGTTTTTCGGTTCTTTCCAAGCCTCTTTTCTAGGATCAAAATATGTAAACCATATATCTAAACCACCTCGTCCTTCTTCACGATTTGATACAAAATACAAAACATCTGTACTTTTACGAGACACTCCAATTGTCGGCATTGTATTACTCGTTAAAGGGGTGTTAATAATCTCGGGTAATTCTTCGGGTGTTTGCCATTCATTATTTTCAAGTTTTGATACAAAAATTTTACAAACTATTTGATGTTTATAATCTTTTTCACATCTTGAAAAATAAAACCTATTACCATCTCCTGAGAATGCTCCGTTTCCTGTATTAGTATTTATCCCATTTATTATTGTATCCCATTCACCGAGATTTTTCCATTTGGTACCTTCTCTTTGTGCAAGATAGAATTTTCTTAAAGGTAATTCTTCATCATCAAGATTGTAATATTTTATTTCGTTTTGGGGTAATGATGCAAAAATGAGTTTGTCTTTATTATATGGTATAGGAGAAAACTCAATATGCGGTTTGTTAACTGAAGTATCAAGTAAAGTAATTATTACATTTAATGCACTATCTTTTAAAAGTGGAATAGCAGCAATACCTTCAATGTAGTCTTTTGCAAGTCTGTTATATTCTCTTAATTCGGATTCTCTCTTTGTTTCAGCAACAAATAAATTGAAGTATTTATCAGCTTCTTCGTATTCGCCGAGCATATGCAAGCAGCGTGCATAATTAAATAGATCAAGATAGTTCGTTTTAGGAGCAGCTTTATAGGATTTTAACAAATAACTTTTCGCCTCTCTATAATTTTTTTCTCGGAAATATAAATTCCCGAGTGCACTTAAGACTTTGGGTTTATTTGGTTTAAGTTCATCGTAAATTTTATAAAAGTCAATAGCTGAAAAAATATCATCAGACTTTTCGGCTATTTTGGCTTGTTTTAAAACTTGCATAGGTTTGTAGGTAACCTTATTCGGATCTTTATCGTTTTTTTGCCCAAATACAAATGCAGTTGCTAATGATAATATGGCTGTTAAAAGTAGTAATTTTCTCATGTTTTGTTTTTATTCAATAACACTCTCCTAAAATAAATTTCTAATATCTATCACAAGGTAGTGTAACTCTTGTTAGATTTTTAGTTAAATCCTTATATATTAGGGAAATTTCAAAAGCTCCTTTGTTATTAGTTGCAATACTTAGATTTGATATGTTTACATCATAACTTAACCCAATATCAAATCCATAAGCACTTAAACCTCCAGTAAAAATAATCGCATCAAAATTACTTAATGCAGTACGCATTTGAACGCCACCAAAAACTTTTTCGACAAATCTTCCTTCAGTCATCAGGTAGTACCCGAGTACACTCATTAACCAGTCTCCTGAGCGTTTGTGGTACATTGTCAGTAGATTTGGCTTGATAATAATTTTTTCTTTAAGTGCTAATTCGAATCCGCCATGTATAACTAGTCGTATTGGGAGCTTATCTTCTGTTCTAAGGAATGACTCTTGTGGGCTGTTAATATGGAAAAATGCTAAGCCTAAAAATGGATTTAATTTCCCAAGTTTTCCTTTGTAATTAAGTCCAAAATTAAAATCAGGATAATTAATGTTTTCGTCCCAAGAATTAATATTGTTAGGCAATTCGGGATCGAAAAGTCCTGTTGAATTATTGTATTGACTCGGAACCGTTAAACCGTCAAGTGAAAAAGATTTTACAATATATCCAACTTGTAGTCCTATTCCAAAGCTGTGAATTTTGTCAATGGTCATGATGTAATTGCCCGATAAAAACAATTTGTTTATTGTAAGCATACTGCTTCCAGACTTGTCGTTTATAAAAAACACTCCAAGCCCAAAATTCGAATTTCTTTTAAGCTTAAATGGTTTGTCAAATCCTGCCGAAATAGTATTGAAAGGTTCTCCGATTGCACTCCATTGGGTACGAAAATTGTTCGTAAAACGCCAGTTTCCATCAAAGAATCCAGTTTCAGCAGGATTTAATGACATAGGTGAGGCATAAAACTGAGTGAAGTGAATGTCCTGTGCATTCAGCGTTTTTGTCGTTAAAACACAACAAATTACAAGCGTCGCTAAAAAAAATATTAACTTTTTCAATGCCTAATGTTTTATAATTCGTTCAAATATAGTATTTTTGTTTGGAATGGAACAAATTTTCGTTTAAAAAAAAGCATTGTCTCATGAATAAAGGCCTAAATTTTATTGTTGGATTAATTTTTCTGTTTTTAACAAGTGGATTATTTTCTCAACCTGTAGTGAGTTTTGACGCATCTGTAAGTGAAGCTTGTGCTCCTGTTAATATTGTTTTTACAAATACAACAATAGGCTGTACAGGAGCTGCAACATATTCTTGGCTAGATGGTAACGGGTTTAATTCAAATAATGAAAATCCGACATTTTCATATACATCTG
>CAZUQY010000227.1:0-5394 GCA_964622935.1 uncultured Bacteroidales bacterium
TTTTCAGGGTAAAAATAAATTGTTTGTTTTTCGTTAGGTGCCAAATTGATGAAGTTGTTCGAAAAGTGTCCTTTATTATTATCGCAATATAGATAAAGATCTTTTATGAAATTTCTGGATTTTAAGCTTATTTCCCAATATGGTTTTTTCTTGAGTACATTATAATGAAAATCAGCTGCAGGTAAATCAAGGTTCTTATCTTTTCCGGTAATAAAGGTTTTTTTGTAAATTGTTTTATCTGAATCGAATTCTGAGATAATAATTTCAATGTATGAAGAATTTTTATTGTTGAGTATTACTGTGTCAGGTGTATGATAGAAGTTGACATCCGTTGTTCTTAAAAGATCAAGCATAATATTAAGGCTATCTGCATGTAAAGTCTCTCCTTCGAATGTTTTTATGTTACATACTATTTTGCTGTTGATAGTTATGTTGTTTTGGTTAGTAACAAAGAATTCAATTTTATTTTCAGTAGTTTTAATGGATGCGTGAATATTCCTAAACGAGCGTTTTGCATAGTAGTACAAAGCCTTTGGCTGGTTGTAGTAATCTACAGCAGACCATGATATTGCTGGCCAGCAATCATTGAATTGCCAAAACAATGATCCCATGCAATAAGGCCTAGAAGATAGATGTGAATCAAATGCTTTTTGCAAGCCTTCTGCTTGAAGCACTTGACTTAAATAAACGTAATCTTCAATGTTCTCGGGAATAGGGAAAGTTTTTTCCATGTACTTATCAATTGCGTCAAATCCAAAAGGATGTTTTTGATGCGCTTTGAGACTTGTAGAGTATAGGAATAATGAATCCTCTGGGATGAATTTTCTTAAACTTGACATAGAGGGAAAACTTTGGAATCCGTATTCACTCATAAATCTGCCTGTATTTTCATAATATGAGTCAAAATCTTCCATTCCCCACCAAACACCCCAATAATGTGAATCTCCGTAAGCAAGGGATTCTTTATGTCCCCAACCATAATATGGAGAGCTAGGGATATAGGTTCTTGATTTATCAATTTCAGCAATTGTTTTTGGAAGAATACGATGGAATAAATTGTCGTAATCATTCCATATTTCAAGCGAGTCTTCACTTGAAATAGAAAACTCTTTTTGCCAGCCCCAGTCAAACCATGCATTGCTAATTTCATTGTTGCCACACCACATTACAATAGAAGGATGATTCGTTAATCTCTTTACTTGATATTTTACTTCTTCATTAATGTTTTCAATAGTTTCGTCATCAAGTGGATACATAGCACATGAGAACATAAAATCTTGCCAGACCATTATTCCTAAAGAATCGCAGATTTCATAAAACTCATCATTCTCATATATTCCTCCACCCCAAACTCGAAGCATATTAAAGTTCGCATCTTTTGCAAGTGTAAGTAGATCCAAATATTTGTTTTTATTATTGCTTCCATTAAAATATTCGGCTGGAACCCAATTGGCACCTCTTGCAAATACAGGTATTCCATTTAATATAAAATAAAATTGTTGGCCATCCGGATCAGTAGAAGTAGATAATTTAATTGATCTTAGTCCTATTTGCATTTCTTTTTTCTCAACTCTGAATTTTGTACTTACTTCAACAACTATATTATAGAGTTTAGCATTTCCCATTCCGTTGCACCACCATAGCTCAGGGTCTTTTATAAAGAATTTGACAGGGTAAATTTGTTTACCTTCATAAATCTCAAGTTTTTGATATAGTGTGTCAAATTCATGATTTGGACTATATATTTTTACGTTGCCATTATAAAAATTTTCTGATTCGAGTTCTATGTTTGCAATCATCACAGCCATCGTGTCAGTTAAGTATTTTTGTTCGAGCATTATATTAGTAATCCTGAGCTTTTCCCATGAGTTTATATAAACATTTTTGTATATACCACATGTGTTTAGAGATGGTGCAAAATCCCATCCAAAATGGTAAGGGGCTTTGCGGCTAAAGACTCTATTGTCAGGAATGGCATAGCCTTTTTCTTTTTGTTTATTAATATTTATTTTATCAGTAGGATGGAAAATTAATTCCATTTTGTTTTTTTCTTTCTTTATGGAGTCATTTATTGGGAAAACCCACTGTCGATACATATTGTTTGTCTTGCCAATTGTATCTCCATTTAGTATGATATCACAATATGTGTCTAAGCCGTCAAAAACTATTTCAAGGTTTCTGTTGTAAAATAATTTTGCAATCACGAAATCTTTACGGTAGTGCCATTCTGTTTCACTTATCCATAAGAGACTATCAGCATTAGTGTCGTAGAAAGGGTCTTTAATTATTCTATTTGCAAACAAATCAGTGTGAATATTTCCGGGTACTGTTGCAGGATACCATTTGTCTTCAGGGGCATAGTAAAACTCCCAATCTTCGTTAAGGTCTATTATCTTTTTTGTCGACTTCTGGTTACATGAAAAAAGCGAGGTTAGTGCTAAAATACTTGTAAATATTATTATTTTTGACAGGTGAAACTTTTTTAAAACCATCATATGCGTAAAAATATAGTTCTTTTAATTTTGGGAATAATCCTTTTCCTTTCATGCAAAAATAATGAAAACAATTCGTTTGATAATAATATTATCCCAAAACCTTTAGAAGTTAATTTTGAAATAGGCGAATTAACTGTCGATAATGAGATATATCTTATTATTAATGAAAATTGTGAAGGGGCAACTAAGCTGAAGAATTACGTAATGGATTTTCTGTCTAAATCATATACTGTAGATGATGTGCCTGAGAAACAACAAGATGGGACGAATATATTTATGAGCATAGCTGGTGAAGGAAATCCGGAATCATATACTTTGCGAATTAGTGAATCTGGGATTGAATTGGTATCTCCTGATTATAGCGGTTTGTTTATGGGATTTCAAACATTAAGGCAACTATTTCCTGCAGAGATTGAATCTGGTGAAAAGCTAGAAGAGGTAAAATTGCCTTATTGTACTATTAATGATGAACCTCGATTCAGATATCGAGGAATGCATTTGGATGTTTGCCGACATTTCTTTTGCGTAGAGGATGTTAAATCTTATATTGATATGTTGGTTATGCATAAGTTTAATGTTTTTCATTGGCACCTAACTGAGGACCAAGGCTGGAGAATTGAAATCAAGGCATATCCTGAATTGACAATTATTGGTTCTCAACGAAAAGAGACTGTTATTAAGAAAAATTGGGGTGAGTATGATGGGGAAGCTTATGGAGGTTATTATACTCAGGAACAAATTAAGGAAATTGTTAAATATGCAGAAGATCGCTTTATAACTGTTATACCTGAAATAGAAATGCCGGGACATGCTTTGGCTGCATTAGCGTCATATCCTCAACTGGGCTGCACTGGTGGACTTTATAATGTTGCTACAACTTGGGGAGTTTTTGATGATGTATATTGTGCTGGTAATGAAGAAACATTTAAGTTTCTTGAAACTGTTATTGATGAGGTTTGTGAAATGTTTCCAAATTCTCCTTATATCCACATTGGTGGAGATGAATGTCCAAAAACAGCATGGAGAAATTGTTCGAAATGTCAAAAACGTATTATTGATGAGGGATTGGCAGATGAGCATGAGTTGCAGAGTTACTTTATTCAGAGAATGGAAAAATATATTAATTCAAAAGGTAAAAGGATTATTGGCTGGGATGAAATTCTGGAAGGTGGTCTAGCTCCGGATGCAACGGTTATGTCATGGAGAGGCGAGGAGGGGGCTATTGCAGCTGCAACTCAGAATCACGATGCAATTATGACTCCTGGAGGGTATTGCTATTTTGACCATTATCAAAGCGAAGATGTTGATAATGAGCCATTTGCTATAGGTGGGTTTACTAACTGTGAAAAAATCTACACTTGGAATCCGGTACCTGATGTGCTTACTGATAATCAGAAAAAACATATTATTGGAGTTCAGGCTAATGTGTGGACGGAATATATTCTTGACTTACAACATATTCAGTATATGGTTTTGCCCAGAATGGCAGCATTGAGTGAAGTTGCATGGTCAAATAACCGTGATGATAATTACGATAATTTCAAAAAACGATTGCAGTTTATGTTTAAAAGATATGACGAGGCAGGTTATAATTATGCTAAGCATGAGGTAGAATAGTGATCTGCAAGAAGGTCTCCCACAATAAAAGTGCTGCCACCTATAAAAATGAAATCAGTTTTACTAGCATTGGCTTTAGCTGATTTCCAGGCAGAATCTACATCGGAGTATGCATTACCTTTAAGATTATAAGTTTGAGCTGCTAGTTTTAACTCGTTTTCATCCATTGCTCTTGGAACAGATGATTTTGTGAAATAGTAAATCGCAGAATCTGGAAACATTCCAAGTACAGAGTCAATGTTTTTATCATTTACAAAGCCAAGTATTATGTGAAGTTGGTCGTATTTCTGTGATAAAATTTGGTCAATTGTGTAACTGAGCCCTTCTTTGTTATGACCGGTGTCGCATATAACCAATGGCATTGTGTCAAGTATTTCCCATCGTCCTCGAAGTCCTGTGTTATAAGAAACTTTAGCAAGACCTTTAGCAAGATTTTGTTCAGATATCTCAATCTCTTGGCTTCTCAAATTATCAATTGTTGCAAGTATAGATAATAGGTTGGTCTGCTGATATTCTCCTGTAAGGTCAAATTCTACAGTATTTATGTCTTGAGTTGATTCAATTGTATAACTTCTGTCGTTGTGTTCTTTTACAGTATATTTTTTGTCAGCGAATTCAATTGGAGAATCTTGTTTTTTTGCAATCTGCTTGAATATTTCTTCAGTTTCTGCTTGCGTCTCTCCAATAATTACTGGTGTTTTGTGTTTAATTATCCCGGCTTTTTCGAGAGCAATTTTTTTTAGACTATTACCTAAGAATTGTGTATGATCTAAACCAATGTTTGTTATAATTGATAAAATAGGATTGATTATATTGGTAGAATCAAGACGCCCTCCCATGCCAACTTCAATAACTGCAATGTCAACTTTGCAGTACTTGAAATATTCAAATGCAAGTGCGACACTCATTTCGAAGAATGAGGGTTTGATTTCTTGAAAAAGATCAATATTTTCATTTATAAAATTACATACAAAATTTTCAGAAATCATTTTGCCATCAACTCTAATTCTTTCGCGATAATCAACAAGATGTGGAGATGTGTAAAGACCTATTTTATATCCTGATTCTTGCAAAATAGAAGCGATGCTGTGAGACACAGACCCTTTTCCGTTTGTTCCGGCTATATGTATAGTTTTAAACGCACTATGAGGATGCTCAAAATGTGTATCCAGTAAAACAGTATTATTTAAATCTGCTTTATATGCTGCTTGTCCAAGTCTTTGATACATTGGCAAAGACTCAAACATATATTTAAGGACTTCTGTGTAATTCATTCTTTTTT
>CAZUQY010000228.1:0-4093 GCA_964622935.1 uncultured Bacteroidales bacterium
ATTACAATATTAATACTGTCATTGTCACCACAAGGACCATCAATAGTATAAATTATATTGTGATCACCTAAGCCTGCAATTGTTGGAGTAAATTCTCCAGTAATTGCATCTGTTCCATCGCCGAACCAAGAACCACCATTGTCTGTTGTTGTAAGAACAACAGCTGGGTCGATAATAAATACTGTATCTATATCACTTAGTATTGAAGCATCAGCTTGTTGTAGAATTGTGATGTAAACAGTATCAGCATCACCACATAATCCATCAATCGTATAAATGATTTCATGTTCTCCGATTCCTGCTAATTCAGGATCAAATTCACCGGTTAAAACATCAACACCATCTCCACTCCAAGTACCGCCATTATTTGCAGCAGTTAAGGCAAATGGAATTGCACCTGAGCAAAAGTCTCCAGGTTCTGTAATACTTGCATCGGTAGAAATGGTAACTAGAACATCAAGATTATCAATTGCTATACATCCATTAATATCTGTAATTGTTACATTGTATGCTCCAATAGCAGCAGTTCCTGCACCCGTAATTGATGGGTCATGCTCAGTTGAAGTAAAACTGTTAGGTCCTTCCCAAAACCACTCAATTGCATCACCTCCTGTTTCTGTTAAGTTTATGTCATCTCCTTCACAAATAGGAGAGTTGCCACTAGCATTGACAATTGGAGCATCAAATATAGTAAGTAAGAATATTTCCACATCTACAGCACAAGGTGTTCCTAAAGGATTATTAGTTGTAAAAGTAATTGTTACAGTGTTTCCAATGTCTGATGCATCTGGATTGTATGTGAAACTAAATGGACTTGTTGAAATCGTAGTTTCATCTAGAGTTCCGTTTCCATCATGAGAAATGCTAACCTCACTTGCACTGCCTCCAAATATATTATCAGGAACTGTGATAGCTTCTTCACCGCAGGTTTCACCATTTGCAATATCTAAATTTACGCTTGGAGGATTTACACATCCACAATCAACATTTATAACACTTCCTTCAGTAGTACATGTTGTATTAATATCTGTAACTGTAATGGTATAGTTATCGTTTGCAAGAGACCCAAAGCTTACTTCAGCTTGGAATGGCCCTCCAATAGAATATTCATATTCAAAACCTAGTGGTACAGTAACTGTAATAATTCCATTTCCTTCGCCACCAGAACAGTCAATACCTGCAGTAGGAATAGGAGGGTTGTCATTTATTATTACTTCAATGTCAGCAGTGTTTGTACATGTGTTTGCATCTTCAACTACAACAGTGTAAGTTCCTGATTGAGTAGATGTAGCTCCAAGAATAGATGGATTTGGGATGTCAGATGTAAATGAATCTTGACCTGTCCAAGACCAATCAGTAGCGTCGCCTGCAATTTCACTAAGAGTAATGTCTCCTCCTGAACATATTGGTGAGTTGCTTCCAAGTGTTATTTCTGGAATAGCATTTACTGTTAATACAAATGTTGCGACAGCTGAAATACAAGGAGCACCATTTGGATTGTTTGTTGTAAAAGTGATAGTCACATCAGAACCTGCATCAGCAGCATCTGGGGTATATGAAAAACTAAACGGACTTGTTAAGTAAGATGCCGCACTTAGTATTCCAGAACCATTATGAATAAGGTTAACTAGTGTTGCGCTACCACCAAATGTGTTTGCATCAATTGTTGCAGCATCTGTTCCACATGTTGTACCTGTACTTGAAGTTAAGTTTAAAGTCGGTGCGTTAAAACACCCACAATCTAAATTGATTAAAGCACTCTCAGAAGTACAGTTTGTGTTTACATCTTGAACTGTAATAGTATAATTGCTATTAACTAAAGGACCAAAATCAACAGATGCTTGGAAGCCTCCGCCAATATTGTATTCATATTCAACACCTGTTGGTGCAGTAACAGTAATAATACCAGCATCTTCTCCACCAGTACAATCTATACTTGTAGTTGGAACAGTTGGATTATTATTTACTGTAATGTCTATATTGTCTGAATCCGAGCATGCACCATTTGTAATGTTGTATTGTATATTATGTGTTCCATTACCAGCTGTGGCAGGATCGAACTCATCAATAGCAACACCTGTTCCTGTCCATGTTCCACCACCATCAACAGCTGTTAATGTTACAGCAGATTCTGATTCGCAGAGAGGGCCAACAGGTGTTATTGTAGCATCAACCTCAGAATTTACATGTAATGTTTCTGTGTCTGTATCCGAGCATGCCCCATTTGTAATATCATATTGAATTAAATGGTCACCTGCACCTGCAGATGAAGGATCAAATATGTTGCCAGTTACACCGGATCCACCCCATGTTCCACCTGCTGAGTTTGCAACAAGTGTAACTGATGTTTCAGTTTCGCAGAAAGGTCCAGAAGTTGTAATAGTAGCATCCACATCAGAATCTACTTGAACAAGAACATTGTCTGTGGCCGTACATCCATTTCCATCTGTAATTATAAGAGTATAGCTTCCACTTTCACCAGTTGTTGCAGAAGTAAATATTGGATTATTATCACTTGAACCAAAAGCATTTGGTCCGGTCCATTGCCATCCTGTTGCTTCTAAACCAGTTTCTGTTAGATTTAAATCTGAACCTTCACAAATAGGAGAGTTACTACCAATTGTTATAACTGGTGTTGAATTAACTGTGATAGCTATATTGTCAGTGTTTGTACAACCATAAATGTCTGTAATTGTAACATTATATGTTCCGTCTTCAGTTGCAGAAATCAATGATATAATTGGATTGTGGTCACTTGAACTAAATAAGTTTGGTCCATCCCATGTCCATAAAATAGCGTCACCAGCAGTTTCGGTTAGACTTAAGTCTCCACCTTCACAAATAGGCGTTAGGTTTCCAGCGGTAACATCTGGTATAGGATTAACAGCCAAAGTATAAGTTTGAATATCGGGACTACATGGTAATCCTTCTGGATTATCAGTAGTAATAGTAATTATTACATCGTTTCCTGCATCAGCGGCAACTGGAGTATAAGTGAAACTAAATGGTGAAGCACTAATAGTTGTTTGGTCTAAAGTTCCTGCACCATCATGTGCCAATGTAACTTCTGTTGCAGAACCACCAAATGTGTTACCTGCTACCATTTCATCTCCAATACCACATGTACCACCTGTTGTTGCAGATAGTGTTAATGAAGTTGGATCTGAGCAACCACAATCAAGATTTATTAGTAAACCTGTTGTTGTACAGCTTGATGTAATATCTTCTACAGTTACTGTATATGAACCATTTGATAACGGTCCAAATATTGGGATAGCTTGGTAAGCTCCACCAATAGAATATTCATAATCTGCTCCAACAGGAGAAGTAATTGTGATAATTCCAGCATCTACTCCACCAGTACAGTCTATGCTTGTTACTGGAACAACAGGACTTGCATTTACTGCAACATCTATATTCTCTGAATTTGAACATGCACCATTTGTAATGTCGTATTGCACATTGTGCGTTCCATCACCAGCAGTTGCTGGGTCAAAACTTGAACCTACAACACCTGTTCCAGTCCACATTCCACCACCATCAACAGCGGTAAGAGCAACGGCTGCTTGTGAGTCACAAAATGGTCCAATAGGAGTTATAGTTGCATCGACATTAGAATCAACATGTATAATTTCAGTATCAGAGTCGGAGCAAGCCCCATTGGTTACAGTAACTCCAATTGTGTGATCGCCAGGACCAGCAACTGCAGGGTCAAAGTTAGAACCAGTAACTCCTGTGCCTGACCAAGTGCCTCCAGCAGTTACAGCTGTTAGGGCTACTGTTGCATCATTTTCACAAAATGGTCCAGTAGGAGTAATTGTAGCATCAACATCAGAATCTACATGTATAGTTTCAGTGTCCATATCAGAGCATGCACCATTTGTTATATCGTATTGAATTAAGTGGTCTCCAGCACCGGCAGTTCCAGGATCAAAGCTGTTTGCACTAACACCTGTCCCAGTCCATGTTCCACCAGCATCAGCAGAAGATAATGTTACGGCACTAGCAGTTTCGCATAAATCAGCTTGCGGAGTAATTGTAGCATCAACATCAGAATCTACATGTATAGTTTCAGTGTCCATATCAGAGCATG
>CAZUQY010000228.1:4193-5361 GCA_964622935.1 uncultured Bacteroidales bacterium
ACATGTATAATTTCAGTATCAGAGTCGGAGCAAGCCCCATTGGTTACAGTAACTCCAATTGTGTGATCGCCAGGACCAGCAACTGCAGGGTCAAAGTTGTTTGCACTAACACCTGTCCCAGTCCATGTTCCACCAGCATCAGCAGAAGATAGTGTTACGGCACTAGCAGTTTCGCATAAATCAGCTTGCGGAGTAATCGTTGCATCTACATCAGAATCAACATGAATTGTTTCAGAATCAGAATCAGAACATGCCCCGTTTATAATATCATATTGTATTAAATGGTCACCGACACCTGCTGTTGCTGGGTCGAAAGTATTACCAACTACTCCATCACCTGACCAAGTTCCACCCATAGAAACTGCAATTAAATTTACAGTGGCATTTGTAATACAGAATGGACCATCAGCTGTGATAGTTGCATCAACTTCAGAGTCAACTATAATTGTTTGTGAATCTGAAGCAGTACAACCATCTAGGTTTGTGACAGTTACAGAATATAAGCCGTTTGCAGCAAGGACAACAGAACTAATTGTTGGATTTTGATCGGTAGATGTAAAACTATCTGGTCCATCCCAATCCCAAGAAACCGCATCGCCACCAACTTCTTGTAACTGGAGATTTTCACCTTCACAAATTGGAGCATTACTACTAATTGTAACAACTGGTGTTGGAGCGTGAAGCACGTATGGGCTCTGTGAAAAATCGTTCCAGCTAGTTGTACTAGCTTTGTATAATGGAGCACCAACAGCAGTTGAACTACCAATAATAATATCCCAAAGGTTAGGGCCAACAGTCCAATTAGAAATTCCTTCCCAATTGCCATCTGCAATATTATCATAATAAATGTCTAAATCTACAGCGGCTGTTCCATTTGTTCTAAGAATTTGATGATAAAACAGTGGGTTGATTTCACACACACCAGTTGCCATTATACTTATGTCGAATCCTTCCATTGTTGCATCAACATTTGCCATGCGAACAGTATATGTATTTGCAGTAACTGTTATAGGGCTTATTTCTACTGGACGATACCTTGCTGTTCCAACACTTGAACCAACTGGAAATAAATACACATCAGATACACTTGTACGGCGAGATAAAAATCCTCCATTTGTACTAGTGTTAAGTTAATCGTTAATTGACGGATAAAGTCTCTTTAATTTTA
>CAZUQY010000229.1:0-5343 GCA_964622935.1 uncultured Bacteroidales bacterium
TTTATTTCAAAGATACAAATAATTACGTCATATCACGCTTAACTTAACACTAGTAACTTCTCCACCATCTACAATTCTGTGATCAACAGAAAGTGAAAGAGGCATTGTCTTTCCAACAACAACCTGACTGTTTTTCACCACTGGAGCTTCAAAAATCCTCCCAATTCCTAATATGCCGGCTTGTGGATAATTTATAACTGGGACAGCGTATTTACCACCAATTGAGCCATAACTTGTTATTGTAAATGTACCGTCTTTCATATCATCAAGTTTGATGCTTCTATTTCTGGCTTTTTCAGAAATCTCTACAACTTCTTGAGCAAGTTGTTTAATTGACTTTTTATCAACATCCCTAATTACGGGAACTAATAAACCATCCTCAGTATCCACTGCAATACCGATATTATAGTATTTTTTATAAAGCATATTTCCGTTTTCCATATCCATCTCAGAATTTAGAGACTTATGCTTTTTAAGCGACATTGCTGTTGCTTTAAGAATAAATGGCAGGTAACTCAATTTAATACCTTCAGCAGAATAATGCTCTTTAAATTTGTTTCGTAATCTTATTAGTTCAGAGATTTCGACATCATCAAAAACAGTCATATGAGCAGCATTATGCTTACTCTTTATCATATTTTTAGCAATAGTCTTACGAATCTGAGTCATTTTTTCGATTTCGATCAAATCTGTTTGCTTTTCAGATTTTACTGTTTGAGGCGCAGTATAGGATTGAGTTTGCTTATGTTTTTTGATATCATCTTTCATCACTCGTCCACCAGGTCCGTTTCCAACAACTTCATTAATATCAACTCCCATCTCTTTTGCCATTGCTCTTGCAACAGGTGTTGCCAAGGATTTCTTCTTGGAATTTTTATTTTGCAGCTCGGAGTTCTCGTTTGGGTCAAACCCTTCTTTGCTTGCAGGCATAAATGCATTATTACTAGCAATCTCTAAAGTTCCAACAACTCCAGCACCCTCCTCTTCAACTGCTTCTAACTGAGCTTTAGTTTCTGCAACTAATTCTTGAGCAGCCTCACCACTTACACCTTCTATTTCAATCTCAACCAAAGCATTTCCGACATTTATTGTTTCACCAATTTTACCAAAAGTCGAAACAATAACTCCTTCACGAGGCGAAGGAATATCTGCTACTACTTTATCTGTTTCCATTTTAACTAAAGAATCTCCGACTTTAACGGCTTGTCCTTTCTTTACATACCATTCCAGTATTGTGCCCTCGTCGAGCCCTTCACCAATATCCGGAAAATTAAATATATATCTCATTGTTGTGTGTATTTTTAGTATTTAACAGTTCTTAAAATCTCATAAAATATTTTTTCAGGACTTATAATAAAATGATGTTCTCCTTTTGGTAAAGGAACTATTATGTCAAAACCTGAAACTCTTTTAGGAGGTGCTTCGAGATGCAAAAACGCTTCTTCCAAAGCTATAGAAGATATTTCTGCTCCTACTCCAAAAGTCTTAATTGCTTCATGAACAGTAATTATTCTGCCTGTCTTTTTTACAGACTGGGCAATTGTTTCCCTATCAATTGGATAAATTGTCCTTAAATCGATTATTTCAATAGAAATTCCTTCTTTTTTAGCAAACACTGCTGCTTTTTGCACTTCCCTTACCATAGCACCATATGCAACAACGGTAACATCTGTACCTTCTTGAACAACTTTAGCTTTTCCAATTGGTATCGAAAATTTACCTTCATCAACTTCTTGCTTTATAGCTCTATATAATCTCTTGGGTTCCATAAAGAAAACTGGATCTGGAGATTCTATAGCTGAAATCATTAATCCCTTTGCATCGTGAGGTGTAGATGGAATTACAACCTTTAATCCAGGTATGTGAGCCCAAATAGCCTCAATACTTTCCGAATGATGTTCAAGTGCATTTATTCCACCACCGTATGGCATTCGAATTACCATATCTGATGTATATTTTCCTCTTGTTCGATTACGCATTCTTGAGACATGACTGACAATTTGATTGAATGCTGGGTTTGCAAAACCTGAAAATTGCATTTCAACAACTGGGTTTAAACCTGCCACCGACATTCCGACAGCAGTTCCAACAATTCCAGATTCAGCCAAAGGAGAATCAAAAACACGCTCTACACCATGCTTCAATTGCAATCCTTCTGTTACTCTAAAAACGCCACCTTCTACTCCAACATCTTCACCGTAAACAATTACGTTATCATCTTCTGCTAGTTTTATATCTAACGCGTTATTTATCGCGTTTACCATATTCATTACTTTCTTCATGATCTTGCTTCCTTCCATTTAAGATATTTTTCATATTCAACCATTTGTTGTTTAAGCTCCTCAGACATATCCCCATAGGTATATTTAAATATATCTTCCAATGGATATTCACCGTGATTTTCTGCTTCAACAAACTGTCGATCAATCTCTTTTTTGTAATCTTCGATTAGTGCATCTTCTTCCTTTTCTGTAATAAGTTTCTTTGACTTCAGATATGCCTTAAGTCTCTTCAATGGGTCTTTTTCATCCCATTCGTCTTCTTCCTCTTTCGTTCTATATTTTGTTGGGTCATCTGATGTTGTGTGTGCACCTTTTCTATAAGTTACAGCTTCAATTAAAACTGGACCATTTCCTGCTTTAGCATGTTCAGAAGCTTGCTTAACTGCTGCATACATTGCAAAAAAATCATTCCCATCAACCTGAATCCCTTGAATTCCGTATGCATATGATTTAATTGCTATCCCGTCCGATGCTGTCTGAACTTTAAAAGGAGTAGAAATACCATATTGATTATTTTGAACTATAAAAACTACAGGCGCTTTCCATACACCAGCAAAATTGAGTGCTTCATGGAAATCACCCTCTGATGTTCCACCATCACCAACAAAGGTATAAACAACCTGATCTTTTTTGCGGTATTTAATTTCGTAACCAATTCCAACAGCATGAACTAACTGCGAAGCTATCGGAACTGCATAAGGAAGAAAATTCTCAGCATTCTCAAAATTCACTCCTTCTTCGTATCCCATGAAATAGAGAAAAATCTCTTTCAAGCTTGCTCCTTTTGCAAGATATGCACCCATTTCTCTAAAAGCTGGAACAAGCCAATCTTCTTTCCGCATAATACGTGCTACAGCTCCTGAAATTGCTTCTTGTCCATAATTTGGCGGATATGTAAAAATCCTTCCCTGACGCTGGTAAGACACTATCATTTGGTCTGCAGTGCGAGCAAATAACATTCCTTTATATGCTTCTAAAACTTCTTTATTATCAATATCAGGCATGTATTTTTTATTAATAACCTTGCCTTCATTATCAATTATTTGTAAGGTTTTTTTATTTATAGGTTCGTATTCGTTAAACATAGTCTTTTGATATTTAGAATTTATCTAAATAACAGAAAGCTTATGAAATTGTTTACCAGTATAATATGATTATAACAATACTAATAAATCATATGATTTGAACACAATTTTCAAAGATTTTCTTTAGTTTTGTCAAAACCTTATTTTAATGATTTACGAAATTATTATTTCATTATTGACACTTATTGCCCTTGAAACAGTTCTTGGAATAGATAATATAATTTTTATTTCCATTTTAGCACAAAGGCTACCTGTTGAAAAGCAAAAGAAAGCAATAAATTGGGGGCTTGTTCTGGCTGGTGTTTCTAGATTGGCTTTACTTTCATTAATATCATTAATCTTAATGTTAAAAGACGATCTATTCATTCTTTTTGGAAGAGGGTTTTCAGGTAAAGATATAATACTCATTCTTGGAGGTGTATTTTTGTTTTACAAATCAACCGTTGAAATATATCATAAAATGGAAGGAGAATCTGAGAAGACCACAAAAACTGGAGTTGCTAAAAGCTTGGCTAGTGTCTTGGTTCAGATAATGATTATGGATATGGTTTTCTCTTTAGATTCTATAATAACTGCAATTGGTTTAGTAGAACATATTTGGATTATGTATGCTGCAATTGTCGTTACAGTTGGAATAATGATGCTTGCAGCCCACCCAATCAGTAAATTTGTAAAATCTCATCCTGCTTTTAAAATGCTGGCTTTAGCATTTTTGTTACTCATTGGTTTTTCCTTAGTAACTGAAGGCTTTGGCATAGAAATCCCCAAGGGATATATTTATTTTGCTATGTTCTTCTCATTATTGGTTGATGTTTTACAAATGAAAATGAAAAAAAACGCACAAAAATTAAAATCAAATAAATAATTATGAAAAACCTAAAGATTATATACTCATTGTTAATTGTTTTGTCCTTATCAATTCAATTAAATGCTCAATATCATCGTCAGGAATCATCATTGTATTTCCCAGATATTGAAGGATATATGACATTAAAATGTGATTTCCATATGCATACTGCTTTTTCAGATGGACAAGTGTGGCCCGATTACAGAGTAACTGAAGCTATTATGGATGGACTAGATGTAATTGCTATAACTGATCATATCGAATACACTCCTCATGAAGATTATATAAATGGAGATTTCAATACTGGTTATAAAATTGCTAAAAAAGAAGGCGATAAACATGGAGTAATGGTAATAAAAGGTGCTGAAATTACTCGAAGCATGCCTCCAGGACATTTAAATGCTATATTTATTACTGATGCTAACAAGCTAGACACGGAAGATGTGATGGATGCAGTTGAAGAAGCACATAATCAAGGCGCTTTTATATTTTGGAATCACCCATGTTGGGACGCTCAACAACCCGATACTGTTGTTTGGTTTGATATCCATACAGAAATGTACGAAAAAGGTTTTATTGATGGAATTGAAGTTGTAAACTTTTCTGATTTCTGTCCTGAAGCATGGCAATGGGCTAAAGAAAAGAATTTAACGATTCTATCCAATTCAGACATGCACTCAACAACACAAATGAGTACGTTTGTTGAACATCGCCCTATAACTCTAGTATTTGCTAAAGAGTTTACGCAAGAAAGCGTCAGAGAAGCTTTAGACAATAAACTAACTGCACTATTTTATAATAATACGATTTATGGAGATGAATCTTTAATTAGTCAAGTTTTGATAAGCTCCTTGGTTATAGAAAAAAGATATGACAAAGAAAATGATAAAATATTTTTTGATATTCATAACACATCATCTGCTCCAGTAATTCTCTATCCAGACAAAAACTTACCAAAAGGTGTTGCTCCTAAAAGGCTACAAATTAATCCAAAGTCTAATATCCATTTCTATGTAAACACTAGCAAAGGAGAATATAAAAGTATTGATTTCTCAGTCTCCAATTGGATTTATGACATTGATAAAGAGTTAAAATACACACTAGATTTATAAATAAGGTTTGAGGGTTA
>CAZUQY010000230.1:0-5333 GCA_964622935.1 uncultured Bacteroidales bacterium
ACAATTTTTTCTGCAGGTTCTTTAAAATAACTAAATATACTAAGACTATCTTTTTCTGCTTCTGTTTTAGCATAACCGAATTTTTTTATTTCAGTTTCAGCTAAAATCTATTTATTTGCTAATGCAAAAATTTTGTTTAAAAAAAATAATTTAATTGATAGAAAAAACTTTTATAAAACATTTTTTTTCTATATTTTTGAACTGAAAGAATTTTATGAGGATGTTTTTGTAAATTACTTATTATCAAATAATTATATAATGGAAAACATTAAAAGAGTCTATACTTTTGGAAATAAGCAATCCGAAGGTAATGCGAAAATGAAGAACTTGCTTGGTGGTAAAGGTGCTAACCTGGCTGAAATGAATCTTATTGGAGTTCCTGTACCTCCTGGTTTTACTATTACAACTGAGGTATGTACAGAATATAATAGTCTGGGAAGAGATAAGGTAGTAAGCATACTAAAATATGAAGTTGAAAAAGCTTTGGCATTAGTGGAAGATACCATGAATGCAAAATTTGGATCAAAAGGTGAAGCTTTTCCTCTACTTATGTCTGTAAGATCAGGTGCTAGAGTTTCTATGCCAGGTATGATGGATACGGTTCTAAATTTAGGATTAAATGATGATACAGTTAAACTCATTGCTGAGAAATCTGGGAATGAGAAATTTGCTTATGACTCATATCGCCGTTTTATTCAAATGTATGGTGGAGTTGTTTTGGGCGTAGAGGCTGAAGGCGGTGAACATGACCCATTTGAAATTGTTTTAGATAAACTCAAAGATGCTAAAGGATATGAATCTGATGCTGACTTAACTGCTGATGATTTGAAAGCTATTGTTGTGGATTTTAAAGCAGTTGTTCGTAAACATGCAGGGATTGATTTTCCAACTGATCCTTGGGATCAACTTTGGGGAGCTGTTTGTGCCGTTTTTGATTCATGGAATACTGATCGTGCAATTCTTTACAGAAGAATGGAACAAATTCCTGGTGAATGGGGTACAGCTGTAAATGTTCAAGCAATGGTTTATGGTAATATGGGAAATAACTCTGCTACTGGAGTTGCTTTTTCTCGTGATGCATCTACAGGCGAAAATATATTCAACGGTGAATATCTAATAAATGCACAAGGGGAAGACGTTGTTGCTGGTGTTCGTACACCTCAAGAAATAACACTTGAAGGTTCAAAAAGATGGGCTGCTCGAGGTGGAGTAAGCGAAGATGTACGCGTAGTTAAATTCCCTTCTCTAGAAGAGGCAATGCCAAAAGTGTATGCAGAACTTAACGCTGTTCAACAAAAATTAGAAAAGCACTATTCAGATATGCAAGATTTAGAGTTTACTGTTCAAGATGGTAAATTATGGATGCTTCAAACTCGTAACGGTAAACGTACTGGTGCTGCAATGGTTAGAATGGCAGTCGAAATGCTTGAAGAAGGCATGATTGATGAAAAAACTGCACTTTTACGTCAAGATGCTAATAAATTAGACGAATTATTACATCCAATCTTTAGCCCTGAAGGAATTGCTGCTGCAAATGTTTTATCAAAAGGTTTACCTGCATCACCAGGTGCTGCGACAGGTAAAATTGTTTTTTCTGCTGATAGAGCAGAACAAATTGTAGCTGATAATCCATCAGAGAAAATTATACTTGTTCGTAGAGAAACTTCTCCTGAAGATTTGAAAGGAATGTATGCTGCAGAAGGTATACTTACCGAAAGAGGAGGTATGACCTCACATGCTGCAGTTGTTGCACGTGGAATGGGAAAATGTTGTGTTTCAAGTGCTGCAGGAATTAGAGTTGATAGTGTTAAACTCGTAATTGCTGGTAAAGAATATAAAGAAGGCGATTGGATTTCTCTTAATGGTTCTACAGGTGAAGTGTATGATGGACTTGTTCCAACAATTACGCCTACTTTAGATGGTGACTTTGGAAAAATCATGAAATTAGCTGACAAATATACCCGTATGAAGGTAAGAACAAATGCTGATACACCAAATGATGCTGCAGTTGCTGCAGATTTTGGCGCCGAAGGTATTGGACTTTGCCGTACAGAACATATGTTCTTCGAAGGAGAAAGAATTATTGCTGTTCGTGAAATGATTTTGTCTGAAAACGAAGCAGGTAGAGTAGAGGCTCTTAAGAAATTATTGCCTATGCAACGTGGAGATTTTGAAGGAATTCTTGAAGCAATGGATGGGTTTGGCGTGACAATTCGTTTGTTAGATCCACCTTTGCATGAGTTTACTCCAAATGATGAGAAATCTCAAATGGAAATGGCAAAGCAACTTAATGTTAGTCTTCAGGTAGTAAAAGATAAAGTAGAATCACTACATGAAATCAACCCAATGTTAGGTCATCGTGGTTGCCGTTTGGGAAATACTTATCCTGAAATTACAGAAATGCAAGCGAGAGCAATTATCGAAGCAGCATGTAATCTTAAAGCTAAAGGATTAAATCCAAAACCTGAGATTATGGTTCCACTTATTGGTACTGCTAAGGAATTCGAGATGCAAGAAGATATTATTCGTAGAGTTGCTGAGGAAGTATTTGCTGAAAAAGGAATTAAAGTCGATTATTTAGTAGGTACAATGATTGAGATTCCACGTGCAGCTCTTATTGCTGATGAAATAGCAAAACGTGCTGAATTCTTCTCTTTTGGAACAAACGATCTTACTCAAATGACATTTGGATATAGTCGTGATGATGCTGCTAAATTCTTACCAATATACTTAAAGAAAGGTTTGTTAAAGAACGACCCATTCCAAGTGTTAGATCAAATTGGTGTTGGTCAACTTGTTGAAATGGCAGTTCAAAAAGGACAAGTTACACGCCCTGATATAAAATTAGGAATTTGTGGTGAACATGGTGGAGAGCCTTCTTCAGTTGAATTCTGTCATCGTGCAGGCTTAGCTTATGTTAGCTGCTCTCCGTTCAGAGTTCCGATTGCCAGATTAGCGGCAGCACAAGCTAATATTAGATAATAAATATTAACCTATATTAAATACAGAGATTCATTTGAATCTCTGTATTTCTTAAATTAAAAACTATGGAAATAGACGGAAAATTAGTTAAAAAACTTCAACCGGTTACCGGAGATGGTAAAAACGGTTCTTGGAAAAAACAGAATTTTGTTATTGAAACTCAAACAGATTATCCTAAAATGATATGTTTTACAACTTGGGGTGATAGGGTTGACTTTAATTCATTTACTGAAACAGATATTGTAAAAGTGTTTTTTGATATTGAGAGTCGTGAGTTTAACAACAATTGGTACACTGATTTGAAATGTTGGAAAGTTGAAGTTTCTCAATCAGGAGGGACAGTAGCACCAACAGGGGATTTGCCTCCTATTTCGGAAGCAGATATTCCATTTAATATGGAAGATGATCCTGGCGATGATTTACCATTCTAAAAAAAAATTGAACCTGTCTTGACAGGTTTTTTTTTCTACATTGATAAACTTTCATGTGTTATCTTTGTTAAACTAAACAATGCAAAAACTACATTATGGAAAATATTAAAGTTAAGCATATTCACGAAGAGATCCCTAATTTTTATAAAGTAATAAAATTACATCAGTTTAGGAAAACAGAAGGAGTATCTTTTGATATTTTACCAATGGAATTATTACCTCGCATTGATGGAGTTGATAGAGTGATACATTCTTATAATGCAGTTTCTCCTGGACCGGTAAATAATGTTGAGAGACCGTGGTATATGCATCCTGCACAAGATGATTTTTTAATGGTATTTTCTGGTACGCGTTATGTTGATATATACACAAAGGAATACGGTAAAGTAGAAAGCTTCTCTGTAACTGCAAATTCAGTTTATAAAGGAGAAAAACTTATTTATGAAGGCCCGGTTATGCTAATATGGCCAAGAGGAGTCTTTCATAGAATTAGATCAGAAGAGAATGGATCAGCATCTCTAAATTTTGCCGTGAGAGGTGAAGGTTTTGACATTAAAACAAACTTTAATATTTATGGCCTAAATACTGAAACTGGCGAATACAAGGTGATAAGAGAAGGGCATCTAGATCAGAAGTAGACGTTAAAGCTCCAAATTTCAAAATTGATATGTTTTGCTTAGGCGAATGTATTGTAAGAAAATACAGGCAAATCACTACAGCTGTTGCAGATGAAACTATCGCTGCAGTGAGCTCAGCAAAATACTTTAGAACAAAATAGATTATAAAAAACCTATTGTAAGTATTTTAATATTCTTTAAGCATTTTTGTTACTATATTTGTAAGTCAAATTCAACTAATTTTGTTACTATGAAAAAACATTTATTTCTAATTGCAACAGTTTTATTTCTATTTACTAGCATGACTATTAGCGCCCAACTTCAAGAGCATATTGAAAGAGGCAAACAAGCATATAGAGACTATGCAAACAAAGAGACACACGAGCAAATTAGATCTTCAAAAGAAGTTACAAGCTACAATGTTGGAGATACAAAAATGTTTTGGAGATATAACCTTAGTGTAATGCCTCCTGGATGGATAAATCAACAAGCAACATGTAGAGCAGTTGGTGAAAGATCATATGTTTTTGTTGCCGATGATGATTGGGGAACATATATGACTCAACAGGATGTAGATTCCGTTTTTAAATATTTGGAAAATGCTACTGCTGTCTCTACAGAGATGGGTATAGTTGAAATGGATGAATTATATTTTGGAAGTATTCCTGATGAATTAGATGGAGATCCTAAAGTAATTTTCTATTATTCGAACTTAGGCTCCTATTCAGGTTCTGTTTTTGATGGGTATTTTTCAGCTTTCAATCAGTTAACTGAAGCAGAAGCTCAAATGTCGGGAGAACATAGCAATGAATGTGAGATGCTCTATATGAGTTGTAACCCTGTTGACCCTTCAAGTTTTGGAACTTTATCGGTTTTATCACACGAATTGCAGCATCTTATTCATTTTGGTAAAGACCCTAATGAAGAAACATGGGTTGATGAAGGCTGTGCTGAATTTGCAATGGTACTGTTTGGGCAACCGGATCCAATATTAAGTTTTCCATCTAATTCAGACAATAACTTGACAGCATGGGATCAGAATTTTTCTGATTACGTTAAAACAATGTTGTTTTTTACTTATTTGTCAGAACAAACAACAGGTCCTGAATTTATTACAGATTTAGTTTCAAATACAATGCATGGAATTAGTGGAATCGAAAATACACTTGAGGCAATTTCATTCCCATTAAGTTTTCAGGAGATTTTTACAAATTGGACACTTGCAAACTATATAGATGACACATCTGCTGAAGATGGGCAATATGGCTATGAAATTTTAGATTTACCGGCATTTACTGTTAAA
>CAZUQY010000231.1:0-3285 GCA_964622935.1 uncultured Bacteroidales bacterium
TGCAATAATAGAAGGTAAAAGACTACTGTATAAAGCGTCAGAAACAATTCCTAACAAATATTTATCTTTAAAACGAGTATAAGGGAATGAATATAGAAATAACAAAATAACTTGCAATAAAAATATGTACTTGACATTATGAGTATTATTCAGAAAAAACCAAGGTAAAATAGCGATAATTATAAGTATAAACAGTAAAGAATATCTTAATGGATTTGATAAATCGGCAGCAAAGTTTCGCTTGCCAGCTTTTTTATCAACATTAATATCACACACATCGTTAAAATAAAAACCAAATGATGCTGTAAAAACAAAACTGATAAAAAATAAAACTAATTGTAGCCATATATCTCCAAATTCACAGTTATCATGCAAAATTATTAAATAAATAACACCCAATATTGGAGGGAAGATATAATTCCACCAGTCGCTAATTCTTAGTGTTTTTAAAACAAATTTTAACATAAAACAATTTTGCTTTCTAAATTAAATTTTCTTCACAATTATCTCTAAAATATCTGCATAAGAAAACATTTCTTCTCCTTCTTTAAAAAGTTCAAGCTTGCTTTTTTCGGAAAATTCAGCCGAAATAGCTCCTCCATCGTCTATGAATGCAGGTTTCCCGATTTTTATTATATCCATGTTTAATTTTCGTAAAATGCTTATAGTACTATATAAACAAGGCAAATTGTAAGCGTAATTTTTGTCCATCAACTTGGCTATTTTCTTTACACGTTTCATATCAACCAAATCTTTCCTAAAGTAATCTTTTATGTACAACATTCCACCTGGTTTTAGCACAGAAACCGAAGATTCTAGTAGTTGCTTATTATTAAGGCAATGTCCGTAAGATTCAAGGAAATAAACAATATCGAAAGTGTTTTTTGAGTAATGATTTTCTAATAAATGATAATCACCACTAATAGTATTTATTTTTCTTTCCAGTCCTGATTCTATAATTCTTTGTTTGGCAATTTCAACCTGAGTATCGGAAATATTAATTGCATCAACAAAAATGTCTGATTTTTTTGCAAAATAAATTGCGGGTCCACAAACCCCACATCCGGCATCTAGGATTTTCATACCATTATTTACACCCATTGTGTTAAAATAATAGTCTAACATATCTTCTTCCTTAACAGAACGGTGCGATTGTATTACCGAATCCACAACCTCCAAATATGTATTTGTATACTTGTCGTAATGTAATTTTATCTCTTCAAGTTTATTTTTTTTAAATGAACTCATAAATCACAAATTTGTTTCCATTACTTATTGATTAATCAAACCTATCTTTCGAAAGAAAGCATAAGTTTTTTCGATAAATTGCAATGATTTTGATTCTTTTAAAAACACATGATTATGTTTATTAAAAACATATGCTGCCGCAGTTGTTCTAAGGCTTCTTGTATTTAGAAATGATTTAAACAACTTCTTCCTGAACATTTTGGCTGTGTGTAATTTTTCAAGATGATAATATATTGCGTCCTCCATTTCATTGTTACTCCCGTTTTTAACTTTATATGTCAGATGACAAAAATTGTAAAAAATCCAGTCATGAGGGTAATTGTTTTTTATTATTCTGTTTTCCTTTTGCAAAGCAATACTTAATGGAGTCTTGGGTAGAGGAGTCAAAAACGTAAAAGTGTATGTGTCTAATGAGCTTTTCATAATAAAACTTGCTCTATCATGAATATCATCGACTGTGTCTGTGTCAAAACCGCAAATAAAGGCCGCAGTTACTGCAACTTTTTCTTTATGCAATCTCTTAAATGTTTCTTTATACGCTTTACGGGCTGGGCTTTCATTTATGTTTTTATTTATTGACTGAATCGCTTTAAGCTTTTCTGTTTCAATTCCAATAAAAAACAATACAAAACCGGCTTTACGAGCAAGTCTAATTACATTGATATCATCGGCAATATTAACAGAAACAAAACACAAAAAATCCTTTTTTATCTTATTGGCAATAATTTGCTCAAAAAGTTCTATTGCTTTAGTTTTGTGGGTTTTAGAATTGCCTATTAAATTATCATCTTTAAAGATTACATAGTTTTGTTTAATTTCTTTAAGTTCTTCTATGATTGTACTTACTGGTTTATATCTCAGTTTATGCCCTGAATAAACTGGAACTCCACAGAAACTGCAATTAAACGGACAACCTCTTGTAAATTCCATAGTTGCAATTTCGTAGTTATATTTTTTGAAAACATCTCTTCTTGGTTTTACAGGTTTAGATAAGTCTGCAAATCCTGCCTCGTAAATATTTTTAAGAGAATTATTACTAAAGTCATTGATTACTTGCTGCCATACATTTTCTGCTTCTCCAACAATTACCGAAGTACAATATTTACTCACTTCTTCTTTAAATAAAGTGGCATGCACCCCTCCTATCATAACCGGAATATTGTTATCAAGATATTTCTTTGAAATATCGTAAGCTCTATTTATGCACATACTGGTTGACGACAAACCAACCATATCAGCTTCAATATATTTAAATTCATCAAAATTTTCGTCAACTATTTCAACATCCCAATTGTCGGGAGTAAGTGCTGCAATAATACCCAACGAGAGAGGTTGGAATGATGTTAATCGATGCAACGGAATAAACTTGTGACCATCATTAATAACTCTAGTATCAATTACATTGATTAGTATAAGTTTATATTTCACTTTTATCATTTCTCTATCTTATAAATTTCTTAACTATCCAACAATTTTGTGTGCCAATATGAAAATTCTTTACTAAAATAAGCAAAGCTTTTGCTGTTGAAAAACTACGAGTTCTTAAGAAGCAAAGTAAGAACTTTCGGAATATTCTTTTACAATTTATTATTAAAAGCGATGAATTGTAAAAGGCTTCCATTATTTCTTTTTTATCTTTCTTTAAATCTATTGTATAATTACAAGCATTATAGTAAATCCAATCCTCCGGAAAATTCTTGTGTAATAATAAATTTTCGTTTTCAAGATCCTGAAACAACGGAGTTTTTGCCAATGGTGTTAATATAGTAAGTGTGCTGGCATCAATTTTACTATTGAGAATGTACTCCCCTCTTTTGAATATTTTTTCGGGAGTGTCATTTTCAAATCCAGAAATAAACCCTCCCATAATTGCCATTTTATAGCTGTGGATTTTTTTTATTGCCTGAGCATATTTGGATGCTGAAGATTTATAATTCATTTTTTTATTTACGTTTTTTAGATCTTCAATATTCTCAGACTCAAAACCAATATATAGAACCTTAACTCCTGCTAATTGAGCGTGTTTTAAAAAGTCAT
>CAZUQY010000231.1:3295-5316 GCA_964622935.1 uncultured Bacteroidales bacterium
CTTCGTAGATATTAATTGAAGCAGCACAAATAAAATGCTTCTTAATTTTATTTTTTGCAATTTCTAAAAAGAGTTCCTTAATTCTTATATTATTTCTGGCATCACAATAAATTGTATCGTCAATAAAGAAAACGTATTTTTGTTTAATCTCTTTAAGTTCCTGAATTACATCATCAATTCCTCTTTGACGATAAGTGTGATTATATAAAACAGGCACACCACAAAAGGAACAATTATTAACACATCCTCTCGAAAATTGAACTGTAGCAATTTCATAATTATATTTATCGAAAATATCTCTTCGTGGTTTAGTGTAATTTGCTAGATTAATAAACTTGCCATCATACAGTTTATTAAGAGAGTTATTTTCAAAATCTTTTATAATATCCGGCCACACAGATTCTGCTTCACCTTTAACCACTGAATCAAAATAATTATTATTTTCTAATGGATAAAGACAAGCGTGTTTTCCTCCCAAAACAGTTTTTATTCCTTTCGCACGTAGCTGTTTGGAAATATCTATGGCTCTGTTTATGCTGGTTGTATATGCAGAAATACCAACAAAATTCGCATCAGTATCTTTAAAATTTTCAAAATTTTCATCTATTATTTCTACTGTCCAATCTTTGGGAGTTAATGCAGCAATTATTCCGAGAGAGAGAGGCTGAAACCCAGGTAAGCCATTTGTTGGAACAAATAAATCATCATTTGCCGACCGCTTATCTACAGTATTTATTAATAATAATTTTTTACTCTTCATAATTTAAACAACTCGACAATCTCAATAACTAAATTACAGCTTCCCTGATAATAATTAACTGTCAGGAAATAAAATTATAATAAAACAAAAGTACCAAAAAAAAAATGTATTTTTGTAAGAAGTGGATGATAATTTACGTTGAAAACACGAATATTGGGAATTAATAAAAAAATGATAAAGAAAAGCATTTATCTTTCCGATATAAACTATTGAAATTTAGAGATACAATAAATTATGCAGGAAACAAAAAAAAAAGTATATATCTCAACCCCCTTTTGCCATTGTTCATTACGAAAAATCGAAGCTATAAAACTAAAAAAATATTTTACTCTTAATAATTGTGAGTTAGTTAAATCACAGGAAGAAGCAGATTATCATATTTGTGTTACCTGTGCAGTTACAAAGGCTAATTTAGAAAACCACATTAAATATTTTAAGGAAATTGCGCAGAGTAAAAGCGAACTAATAGTGGCAGGTTGTTTACCAGGAACAAATCCTGATGAACTTAAAACTGTTTTTTCGGGTAAAACTGTTGTAACAAAGGATATTGCCGACATCGACAATTATTTTCCTGACTTTAGGATTAAATTTGCCAAGGTTTCTGAGGTTTACTTTTACGATATCGGAACATTTCATTTGTTTACTGATGATTCACCAAATTACAGCGATTTTGCATTATTGTTGAAGTTTAACTTTACTAAAACATTTTTACGAAAGATTAACAGGAAACGTCAGGCAAAAGCATTTTATAAATCCAATGAAAGTTTCAATGTATCAAAACCATGTTTTGTGAAGATTAGCTCAGGATGTGCTAATAATTGCACATACTGCAATATACGTGATGCCATTGGTAAAATCAAGAGTAAGAATATTGAAAGTATATGTGATGAATATTTGAAATTATTGAAACTTGGAAATCGCAATTTTCACTTTATTGCGGAAGATTTATGTTCCTATGGTCTAGATATCGGGAGTTCGCTAAGTGATTTATTAAAGTCACTCAACGAAGTTGATAAACATTATAATGTAAAATGGACACTTAACGGCGTAAATCCAGATTGGTTAGTGAAAAACAATGAAGAATTCTTACCCTTGTTTAAATCTAAAATCTGGGAGATATTGATTGCTATAGAAAGTGGTAGTGATCGGTTAATAAAACTAATGAACCGCAGATATAAAATTCATGAAGTAGAAGAGTCCTTAATAAACCTTCGAAAAAGAAACCCCAGCTTCCGGATAAATTCGCTGTTTATTCTCAGTT
>CAZUQY010000232.1:0-5315 GCA_964622935.1 uncultured Bacteroidales bacterium
CTTCGCAGAAGTAAATCATTAATTCGTAATATAACAGTTACTGTAAATAAAGATGAGAAACTTACTAATCAAAGAACATTCTGGCAGATTATTTTTGGTACAAATAAAGATAATAGTAAATATACCTATAAGGAACTTAACGATGATGTCTTTTTTGATTTGAGCAGGAAATCAGCTAACCGAGTTGCTGCAAAAACCTCACGTTTAGTTTATAAAAATCAATAAAATGAAATATACGATTGTTGTTAAAACACTTTTTGGTCTTGAAGAAATTCTAACAGATGAATTATCGAGAATTGGAATTACTCAGGTTACAAAACTCCGCAGAGCAGTACAATTTGAAGGTAGTTTGTCAGATATTTATAATTGTAATCTCCATTTAAGGACAGCATTAAGTGTACTTGTGAAAGTTTCTATCGGTAGTGTTTCAAATGAGAATGAGCTTTACCAGTATATTAAATCAATTAAATGGGATGAATACTTTGAATTAAGTAACACAATTGCTATAAGCGTTGTTAGCGTGTCAAAACAAATGACTCATAGCTTGTTTTTGGAGCAAAAAACTAAGGATGCTGTTGTAGATTATTTTAGAGATAAATATGGAGAAAGACCAGATGTGGATGTTAAGAACCCAGATGTAAAAATTAGCATTTATCAAACGGATAATTCATGTTCTGTGTATCTTGATAGCTCAGGTAAACCTTTATATTTTCGAGGATTTAATAAGGAAATAGGAGAGGCTTCAATCAATGAGTGTCTAGCTGCTGGAATTATTTACATAAGTGGTTGGAATAAAAAAGATGAATTTATTGATCCGATGTGCGGAAGCGGGACATTTTTGTCTGAAGCATATATGATGGCTTGTAATATTCCATCTACAATGCAAAGGAAGGGGTTTTCGTTTAAAAATTGGATTAACTTTGACTCTGCTATTTGGGAGGAGATTCTTAATAAAGCGCAATCACAAATTACTGAAACAGAAGCATCGATTTTTGGTTTTGATATTAACCCTGAAGCGGTTTTGTTGGCAAGAAATAATATGTATAAAGTTGATAAGAATAATAGTGTTCGAGTCACACCAGCAGATTTCTTTGAACTCAATGCAACTTCTGATAGTGGAATTATTGTCAGTAATCCTCCTTATGGAACAAGAATAAGGCTTGATGATTCAAATGAATTTTATAAGAGAATTGGAAATAAACTTAAGTTTGGTTTTCAAGGATATACTGCATGGATAATATCATCAGATCTTACTGCTATAAAGTTTATTGGAATGAAACCGGATAAGAAGTTAGTCTTATTTAACGGACAACTGGAATGCCGTTTACATAAGTTTTCGATTTATAAGGGAAAGAAAAAAGACCTCTACAAATAATCAGTACATTTCTCGAGTTTAATTCCTCTGGAACCTTTAATTAAAAAGAACTTACTCGTTTCAGGATGAATAACAAAATGTTTTGCCAGAACATCAACACTTTTAAAGAAATTGAATTCAAATATATCATTAAAGTGATAAAATTGTTCACCTACTAGAAACACTTTCTTAAACCCTATTTCTTCTATTTTAAGAAGAATTTTTTCGTGTTCATCATAACTATCATTACCAAGTTCAAGCATATCGCCAAGAATAAGGCATTTGTTCTTATCCTTTATTTTATTGAAGTTATCAATTGCAGCAACCATGCTTGTTGGATTTGCATTGTAATAGTCAAGGATTAAGGTATTGCGTTTTGTTTTTATGAGTTGCGATCTGTTATTTCGTGGATGATAGCATGCAATTGCACTGTCGATTGCTGTTCCTGGAACGTTGAAATATGAACCAATAGTTATAGCAGCAAGAATGTTCTCAAAATTATATTCTCCAATGAGATTAGATTTTGCGAGTCCAGTTTCATTATTAACTTGCCATTCTACTGCAGCTTCGAGTCCATATTCAGAATATATACCCTGACAGTAAGCTTTTTCTGACTTACCATAGCTTACGCATGAATAATTATTAAGTATATCGTTTAATATAGGATTATCAATATTACTAAAGATAAGACCTTGTTTTTTCTTTAAATATTCGTAAAGTTCACCTTTAGTTCTTTTTACATTTTCAATTGATTTAAAACCTTCGAGGTGAGCTTTTCCAATATTAGTTATAAGTCCAAAATCGGGTTCTGCTATTTCGCACAACGCTTTTATTTCGCCTGGATGATTAGCTCCCATTTCAATAATTCCAAAATCAACTGTATGATTCATTGAAAGCAGAGTTAATGGAACACCTATATGATTGTTTTTATTACCACTAGTATATGCAATTCTAACTTTCTGAGCTAATACAGAAGCAAGTAATTCCTTAGTTGTTGTTTTACCATTTGTGCCAGTAATTGCGAAAATAGGAATGCCAAGTTTACGACGATGTAGATTAGCTAATTGTTGTAAAGCTTTTAATGTGTCAGGAACAATAAAGACGTTATCCATATCACGATATCTCTCATCGGAACAAACAGCAGCTTTACAACCTTTGTTAAGAGCACTTTCGACAAATTTATTACCGTCAAAATTATCTCCTTTTAAGGCAAAGAATATAGAATTGGGTTGTAATATTCTAGTGTCAGTGTTGATAGACCGACAAATCTTGAAAACTGAATATATATTTTCAATCACACTCATAAAAAGGAAAACCCCATTGCTGGGGTTTTAACTAAGTATTATAGATAAATTATTTTGCAATCATAGGTGATCCTACTCTATCCATAGCACACCTAAAACCGAGGTCAGCTCTGGCAAGTTTTTCATCGAGGAATCTCCGAGTTCCAGGTACCATCCAATATGCTCTATCTTTCCAAGAACCTCCTTTAAAAACTCTGGAGCGATCAGAGACAAGTGTTGTCATTTGCTTTCCACCAATGCCATCACCTTTATTGATTTTTGGATTTGATGGGTCGAATTGTCCAAATCCCCATTCACCATAGTCACCCCAATTACCTTCTTTGTACATTTCAGGTGTTTGTCTTGTGAAAAATTGATCTGGATAGATAATACTACCATCAGCTAATTGTAATTTGCCTCCAGGTAAAACCATTGAACCATCAGGCATTAGAATGTTGCCATCAGAAGTTTTCTCATGTCCTGTTGGTAAAATATAAGTCATATTTTGAAGGTCGACTTTAATTCCGTTAGGAAGTAAGATTTCGTTACCGCCAGACATTAAAGTAGCTCCAGGGTATATATCTCCAACATTATCAGCAGTCAAAGCTTGGTCAATTGGGTCATTCACTTTTATTTCGTCAGATTCTACTTGATATCTGTCTTCTTTAACCCAGTATTCTTCAGAGTTTCCAGTTGGAATTAAAGATTCAAGATCACCATCAAGGAAGTTTTTGTTATCAGCAGTAGTATAGTTTTCACGACTGAAACATTCTTCGTCTCTTATCGGTTTTCTTAGAATTTTACCTGAATAGTCGAAATAGTTTTCTGCTTCTGGAGTTAATTCGATATCTCCTGATCTAGGATCTATTATTAATTCGTAATCAGTATAGATGTTACCTCTAAATGGTCTAAATTCAGCCATATCTTCAAAAGTAAGATCTCTGTAAACATCCATAACCCATTCGTTTACGTTACCTGCCATACAATACAAACCATATTCATTAGGCCAGTATGATTTAACAGGACCAGAGATGTCAGCTTTGTCATTAAGAGCACCAGCAACACCCATGTTATCACCACGTCCACGCATTGAGTTGGCCATCATAAGACCTCTTTCTTCGCCTCGCGTATCATTTCTGATATAGTGACCATTCCATGGATATAATCTTCTTTCATAAATTCTTTCTTTGTAATGATTACCAATATGAGCTAGAGCAGCAAATTCCCATTCAGCTTCAGTTGGTAGTCTATAGCGAGGTAAGAAAATACCATCTTCCATTCTTACCCAGCGTCTGTCTTCGCCTGTGTTTACATTACCGCCTTTACGACCAGCTTTTAAAGTTGCAGGGTCAATATAAAGATTTGATACTTTACCGTCTGGACCCTTACCTGTTTCATCAACAGCAAGGTCAAGGTTTTCTGCATAAATAAGATATGCATCAGTATTAAACTGTTTTGCCTGATCTTGAGGAGCAATATATTTATCAATAACGCCATGGCTCAATAAAATCAATTCATTTACTCGGTCAGTACGCCATTCGCAATATTTTGTAGCTTGTACCCATGACACTCCAACAACAGGATATTGTTCATAAGCTGGGTGTCTCAAGTATAACTCAACCATTGGTTCGTTATAAGCAAGTCTTTCTCTCCAGACTAAAGTGTCAGGAAGTGCTTCGCGATATAAAAATCTATAATCAGATGCATAAACATACGAAAGCCAATATAGATATTCTCTATAGTCAATATTCCTTACTTCAGTTTCGTCCATATAAAATGATGAAACAGTTACGCGGCGAGGAATGTTATTCCAATCATACATAACATCTTGTTCAACTCTACCCATTGAGAAGGAACCACCTTCAATGAAAACTAAACCGGGACCAGTTTCCTGTTCATATTCGGGATGGTTTTGGAATCCGCCAAAGTTTGGATCGTTATAATTCCAACCGGTTGTACTCGATACTTCTCTTTTACAAGAACTCACAAGAACTGCTCCTGCAAGAACTATTAACACAAACAAAGTATTCTTTTTCATATTATGATAATTTAACAAAATTCAATACTAATATAACTAAAAAGATGGGCAACTTATTATGCCAGGCTTAGGATCTTTGTCATGACAGTTAAATGTAAACGCTACAGATACCTCATGAGCACCGTAAGTAGAGTTTTTTAATCTTGAAACTGTTAAGTCATAACTATATGCAAATCTAAGATTGTCTTGTTTAAATCCAGCCAACATAATAAATGAATCATACTGGAAGTTGAAGTTCTGACGAAGCCAAAAGCCTGCAACAATTTGTTGACGTGCAACATAAACCCCCCAGTTAAATTGCTGGAATTGTCCTTGTTGGTGGAAAAGTAATTGAGGAGAAATTTTGAGTTCCCCTCTGCGGTATTTACTACTGTTAATTGGGACTTCTGTACCAAAGTGAGCAGTTATTTTTCTTGGTAATACAGCATCGCTACCTCTAAGGAAAGATTCAGAAGGTTGTGTTAAGTGATGAATAGCAATACCAAAGAATGTACGTTCGCTAAATGCGATTAAACCTGTAGAGAAGTCAACGTAATTGCGCTGATTATTTATAATGTCTGGATTTTCAAGAGATGAATATATAGGTCCATAAAGTGGGTGTATCATATTTGGAAATACGAAGTCCCAATTAATAGTTTTC
>CAZUQY010000233.1:0-5305 GCA_964622935.1 uncultured Bacteroidales bacterium
GGGATGGAAAATTAAGCGGTGGAACCGATGCTTCTATAGGTGTTTATTACTTTGTAATCAAAGCTGTGGGAATGGACGATCAGGAATATGAAATTCAAGGTCCGCTACATTTAATGAGACAATAATTAATATTAAATTTAGTCTTTATAGCTTTATTTTCTAACACTTATAAAAAAAAAATACTTTTTTTTTATAAAACATTGTCTTTCTCAGGCAATGTTTTTACTTTTACAGCTGTCTATATATAAAATTCTGTTTCTTATCGAAATAGCCATAAAATGACAACAATGAAATTAAAAATCTACATTACAGCTGTTTTTATTATTTGTTTCTATGCAATTAGTGCACAAAACTTGAATCTCTCCACAGTTTCTACTGAAAACACTAATTGTGATGGCATTGGTTGTGAATACAATGGTCCATCAATATTAATTAACGAAGTCATGATGACTCCTGCTCAATTTGATGGCTCAATCTATGGAATTACTCCATCACATAACCCTGATATAAATTGCCGAGGAGAATGGATAGAATTATACAATCCAAATCTTTGTGAATCTATTGACATTTCGTGCTATTATCTTGGAAACTCTGCATATGAAGGATCTTATGCCTATCCTGGAGGATTCGTTTTACCTGAAGGAACAGTTGTTCCTCCCCGAGGCTTTGTGGTTGTCAGAGGAATAACGGCTCCTATTGTACCAACATCGTTGTTAATTGAAAATGGAGGTAACACAATTGAAATAATAGTTGAAGATGAAGAGCGTATTTGTATCGGTGGAGGATATCGATTATGGTTTCCGAATGCCGGAGGTTGGTTTGCTTTTTACGACAATAATGGCGTTCCTCAAGATGCAATTTCTTGGGCAAGCAATTCAACAGGGGATATACCAGCATGCGTCCCATCACCTGGCGGAGAGTGTAATTTCTCTGGCACTCTTGTCGCCTATAACTCTATCGATACAGATCGTAAAACATATATTAGCTCATCATCTCCATCAACAAACTTAACATTTCGAAGACTACCTGATGGAGAAGCTTGGCAAACTAACAGTCCTTCCTCTCCTACTTATGGAACTTGCAATATGACTTGTACAGAAGAACCTATCATAACTTGCAATGGAACAACAACTGTATCCGTTTCTGGAGGGACTCCACCATATTCTTATTTATGGAATGATTCTCAAAATCAATATACACAAACAGCTACCGGATTATGCGAAGGTACATATTGCGTAACCGTAACCGACAATTCTAGCAATACCGCGTCAATATGTGTTGAAGTAATTAATAGCATTTTAAGTGTTAATGCTTCTTCATCGCCTGTAACAATTTGTGAAGGTAATACGATTAATTTTGATGCAACTTATAGTCAAGGACAATCACCATACCAATTTTTATGGTCAGGACCAAATAGTTATAACAGTACAGAATCCAATCCTTCAATAACAGATTGCTCAACAGCTAATGAAGGAACATATCTAATAACTGTTACCGACACATATGGTTGTTCTGGCACAGCTTCAACATCAGTAAATGTCAATATAAATCCCATACCTCTTGCTGAGAATGATGGGCCACTCTGTACAGGGGAAGATTTACAATTATCCGTTCAAAATTTTTCCTCCTATTCTTGGTCAGGACCAGATGGTTTCACAAGTAATGCTCAAAATCCAACAATTTTACCATTTTCTGAAAATAATGCTGGTCCTTATACAGTTACTGTAACCAATGAATATGGATGCACTGCCAATTCTACTACAATTGTTGAAGCACTACAATCACCATATTTAACAATCGATTCAGAAATATTTTTTTGTCAAGGAGATTATATTACATTTAACTGTTCACCTTCAGGGCTAACAAATTATCAATGGACAGGGCCACTGTCATTTAACTCTTCAACTCAAAACGCAACAATTAACAATTGTTATCCATCCCAATCTGGCAATTACACTGTGACAGCAATAGGTACAAACGGTTGTAGCAGCACAGCAGAGATTGATATCAATATTTCACCTACAGTTGATGCAACAATAAATATTGTACCACCATTATGTTATAATGATCCAGATTATATTTTAACAGCTGCTACAAATGGTGGGACATGGTTAGGACCAGGTGTAAATCAAAATTTATTTGACCCATCAGATGCAGGATGCGGATCTCATGAAGTCACATATTTTATCTCAAATGAAGCCTGCAATGATACTGCTCAAACAACAATTGATGTTTATGAAAATATTTCCGTAATTAATTTTACTGATAACATTTGTGATGGAACATATACTGAGTATTACGTAAGTTTTGATATAATTAATCATCTGGGAAACCCAACAGTATTTTTAATGGATATCGGAACTGGTTTTAATGAGTACACAGAGTCTATTTTACTAACCTATCCTAGTCAAACGCCTTATTCTATTACAATAACTGATGCTGAAAATCAATGTGATCAATACATTTTTAATGGTGTACGTGATTGTGGATGTTTTACTTCTGCAGGAAACATGAGCAGCCTACAACCTATATCTCTGTGCTATGGAGATTGTTCTGATGTCGTCACTCATAGTAGCAATGAATATCTAGATGCTGATGATACTTTTGGATTTATACTACACGACGGATCTTCTCCTATAAACATTCTCGCAACTTCACTAACTCCCGAATTTTGTTTTCATTTAATTTCCGGATTATCATTTGGTACAACATATTATATCTCAGCTGTTGCAGGGAATGAAGTTTCACCAGGCATACCCGATTATAATGATCCGTGCTTTTCTATTTCTCAAGGCACTCCTGTAATATGGTATGAAAATCCTATGGCCCATATAAATACAGAAGATTTTACAATTTGTGGTATGGAAGCTTCTTTTTCTGCTGAACCTCCATCATCTGGAATGACAGGAAACTGGAGTTCAGATTCTAACTTCTGGCCCGCTAATGAGACTACACAAAATTCACCAGACATCAGTATTTTTGTTGATTCATATGGGACTCAAACATTTTATTGGCATATCAACAACGCCAATTGTGTAGGAACTGATGAAATCCATATCGAATTTATTGAAATTCCAAATGCATATGCCGGAAGTAATTTCTCTGTATGCGGGAGTAGTACAGAATTAAATGCAGTCCTATCCTACCCTTCATCTACAGGATTATGGACAGGTGACGGAATTTTCTCAAATTCCACATCCCCAGAAACAAGCGTAACCATAAATTCTGTTCCCGGACCATATACATTCACATGGAGAGAAACAAATGGAGATTGCTGGGATGAAGATCAAGTAGTTGTAAATTTCATCCCTACTCCAAACCCAATGATTTTTCCAGTAACTGATACTATTTGCGGGAATATTTATCAGCTTTCCGCTAGTAATGTGCAAGGAGAAGGCCAATGGTCAGCATACATAGATGATATATTACTACAACCAGCTCCAAACTACATACAAGGAATCGACAATCCGGTTACACAAGTTATTATTCCAAATTATCTCGAAGATCACCTTGATGTTGAATTTATCTGGGCTGAAACAACAATGAATGCAGGAGTTGAATGCACTGCAACTGCTTCAACAACAATTACATTTGCCAGAATCCCTATAGCTAGTGTTGGTGCATCAGATGAAATAGAGATTTGTGGTAATTCTGTACAATTAAACGCAGACATAACCGGCTCGGAATTTGGAGAATATACTTGGATTTCTAATCAACTAACTGTAGAATTTGATGACCCAACTTTACCAAATGCCACATTAACTATGCTTTCGCAAGGAAGCTTTGGAGACAGTGCACATGTTCGAGCTCCAATAATTTGGGCAATCCAAAATTATGGCTGCGCATCAGTAGACACTTTGTGGATTACCTTTTATGACAGACCTACAGCAAATGCAGGTATTGACAAAGCCATTTGTGGAAACTTTTTCGAATTAGGTGCTGTTTTCGACATCCCAGAAACTGAATCATATAGCCCTTCAGGCATGTGGTCGGTTTATGAACGACCAATCCCATCTGCTGCCGCAAATATAGTTCAACAAAATGAAGACTCAACAAATGTTTCCGTTTCACCCGTCGGAATTTGGAGTTTTATTTTTAGAGAAAATAACTCCTATCTTCCATCATGCTATTCAACCGATACCATTATCGTCGAATTTGTTGAAACCCCGATAATTTCAGCAGGCGAAGATAAAGACGTATGTGGGAATTGCACAGACTTGGAAGCTATTTCAGGAGGATTTAACGGCACCTGGCTCGACAACAGTTCCTCATTCGAGGACTATACAAATCCACAAACTCCTGTCTGTCATAATGGTTATGGAGCTATTGTTTTTGCTTGGATGGAATCGAACACAGCCGAAACTCAAAATTACTCATGTTCTGCACAAGATGAAGTTACAATTACATTCTGGCAAATACCCGATGCAACAATTTTAACAGATACTGCCGACAATTATACTTGTGGACTTTCATTCGATAGGCTTAGAGCTGAAAACCCAGGATCGGGAATAACAGGATACTGGTTCACAAATAGTCCGGGGACTATATATGGAGACGAATTCGACTTCTTTACTTGGACAACCGTTTCAGAATATGGATATCACGATTTTTACTGGATTGAAGAAACAGGACCTGCATTAAATCCAGGATTCTGTAATGACACTGCTGGGCCATTAACAATCCATTTTATTCAAATTCCAACAGCAAATGCAGGCATTGACACCCTATTCTGTGGGAAATCTGGATATCTTAACGCCATCCCAAGTGTTGGAACTGGTGTATGGTCAAATCCCTCAATAGAAAATGTTACAATCGAAAACATCAACGACCCTGGAACTTATGTTAGTTCGGAAATTTATAACACAGATAATCCTGATATTTCTGAATTTGAATTTACTTGGATTGAAAATAATTTTGGACTTTGTACTGACATTGATACTGTTTACGTCACCTTTGCACGCATTCCAGAATCAGATATAGACATCATCCCTCCAAAATGTTTTGGAGAACCTGCAACTATTGCTGCTGCAGAAGATTCATTACAACAATATACCTGGAATTTCTTTAGTGGTACTATTGACACTACTACTACAAATCTAGCCGGTGGGGAATATGAGAATTTTGTTTTCTGGAACAGCACTGATACTCTACACAGAATTAGCTTATACGCTACAAACTTTTGGGGTTGTCAAAGTCCTATTACTATTGATACAGTTTATGAACCTGCTATTCCTGACTTTGATGTTACTCTGGTTCTAGATACATGTATGCTTGGTAAAGGTGGAATTATATTTGGTGACACTTT
>CAZUQY010000234.1:0-5271 GCA_964622935.1 uncultured Bacteroidales bacterium
TTTTACAAATTTAATAATTGTTTAATTATGGACAGACTTCAGAATACAGTCTCTATATCATTGGTTTTTAATATTTTAAATAATTGAGAGGGTTATTCTAACGATCCTAAAGTTTCTTCTACTTCTTTTAAAATTTCACAAGATTTCACAACTTCTTTCATATTTGTATGATCTGGATGTAAAGGTCTGTCAATATCAAGAAACTTAACATGTTTTCTTACAGTTTGCCATGCTTTAGTTGTTCCAACACCGAATTTTTCAATTTCTTCTTTTCTAAAATCTAGTGCTTGAGCGGCTGCCATAAACTCGATACCTAAAATTCCATAAGCATTATCAAGAATCTGGAAGTTTTTAATTGCAGTATTCATTCCCATTGAAACAAAATCTTCTTGGTCTGCTGCGGCCGGTATCGACTGAATGCAAGCAGGTGCAGATAGTAATTTTTGTTCGACAATTTGCATGTCGGCAGTATACTGACTTAACATCAAGCCAGAGAACATTCCGGCACCTTTTGTTAAGAATGCAGGTAGTCCAACACTTAAAGCTGGATTGTTTAATCTGTTTAGTCTTCTTTCTGATAAAACAGAAACCATAGTTATAACATAACCTGCCATATCCATTGGAACTGCTACCGGTGAACCCTGGAAGTTTGCACCAGAAAGAGCAAGGTCTTTATCTGGGAAGAAAATAGGATTATCACCAACGCCATTAAGTTCAATCTCAACTTGTGAACGAGCATAAGCAAGAGCATCATGAGCTGACCCGATTACCTGCGGAGTAGAACGCATTGAATAAGCATCCTGAACTTTACATTTGGCTTTTCCTTCTTTTAAGTCGCCACCGGTAACCATTTTTTCAATTGATAGTGCCGATCTAATAGCACCTTTAAAACCACGAACTTCGTGGAGTAGTGCTGTGTAAGGATTCATATTAGCTTTAAGAGCCTCAAGAGACATTGCAGCAGCTATTTCGGCTTGCTTTAACCAGTTATTAGCATCAACAAGAAAAATAGCACTCATGGCTGTCAAAACGTTCGAGCCGTTTATTGTTCCTAAACCATCTCTTGCTTGTAAGCCCGGGACAGGAATATTCGCTTTCTCCATTGCAATATTACCTTCCAGTAATTCACCTTTGTAATATGCTTTTCCTTCTCCCATAAGCAGTAGAGCAACTTGAGACATTGGCGCTAAATCGCCGCTTGCACCTACAGAACCTTTTTGGCAAACATAAGGTGTGACTCCCTTATTCAACATTTCAACTAAAGTTAGTGTGATTTCAGGACGAATTCCACTATTGCCATGTGCATGTACATTGATTCTTCCTAGCATTGCACCACGGATATATTCTATTGGAGCAGGATCACCAATTCCTGCAGCATGATTATATACTAAATATTTTTGAAAATCTTTGACTTGTTCGTCGTTAAGCACTACTTCAGAAAATTCACCGATTCCGGTATTCACACCATACATAATTTCGTGTGCATTTATTTTTCTCTCAAGCATTGCCCTACAAATTTTAATTCTTTCAAGAGCTTCAGGAGCAAGTTCTACACTTCTGTTAAAACGTGCAACGTCTACAACATTTTCAATTGTTAGTCCGCTACCTTTAATTACCAGTGGATTCATAATTTTTGGTTTTATAGTATTAATATAATATTGTTACAAAACTTAATTTGTCAGAATTTCTTCGAAAATATAATAATTAAATGTAATTGCCATAAATAAGCGGTAATAAGTATCAACACTTATCGCTTATTTTTCAACATCTTTTCAAGAGCATACATTTCGTCTCGATACCGCGCAGCTTCTACGAAATCTAATTTTGAGGCGGCAGCTTCCATTTGTTTTCTTGTATTTCTAATTGCTTTCTCCAGAGCTTTTTTGTCCATATATTTTATTACAGGATCTGCAGCAATTCTTAATTCGGTTTCAATATCATAATTTGCTGGCTCAATATGTTTTTTATAGCCTATTCCTTCACGCTGAGCTTTGATTATCTGTGTCGGAGTAATGTCGTGGTCTATATTGTATTTTATCTGTTTTTCACGCCTGCGGTTTGTTTCGTTAATAGTTCTTTGCATTGACCCAGTAACTTTATCGGCATACATTATTACTTTTCCACTTAGGTGACGAGCAGCTCGGCCTGCAGTTTGGGTAAGCGAACGCTCTGATCTTAGGAATCCTTCTTTATCAGCATCAAGTATAGCTACCAGCGATACCTCCGGCAAATCTAGCCCTTCACGTAAAAGATTGACGCCAACAAGTACATCAAATACCCCGGCTCTTAAATCAGACAAGATTTGAACACGTTCTAGAGTGACAACATCTGAGTGAATGTATCTGCATCGTACGTTAAATCGTGTCAAATATTTTGTGAGTTCTTCTGCCATTCGTTTTGTTAATGTAGTTACAAGAACCCTTTCATCTTTGTCTGCCCGAATTTTGATTTCATGCATCAGGTCATCAATCTGATTTTCGGAAGGTCTTATTTCTATAATCGGATCTATTAGTCCTGTTGGTCTTATAACTTGCTCAACCACAATGCCTTCTGATTTGTTTAATTCGTAATCGGCTGGTGTTGCACTTAAATAGATAGTTTGATTCATTAAAGATTCAAATTCATTGAATTTTAATGGTCTATTATCGATAGCTGCTGGCAACCTAAATCCAAAATTAACTAGGTTTTCTTTTCGAGATCTATCACCGCCATACATAGCACCAATCTGTGATACTGTTACATGGCTTTCATCAATAATCGTAATAAAATCATCAGGAAAATAATCTATCAGACAGAAAGGTCGTGAGCCAGGTTCCCGACCATCAAAATATCTCGAATAGTTTTCAATGCCACTGCAATGTCCAAGTTCACGAATCATTTCCAGATCGTATGTGACTCTATCTTTTAACCGCCTGGCTTCTAGTGGCTTACCAATGCTAATAAAATATTCAACTTGAGCCATCATATCATCTTGGATATGAATTATTGCTTCTTTAATACGGTCTTTTGTAGTTACGAAAATATTTGCCGGATAAATTTTGGCAATATCTAATTGTTCGATTCTTTCGCCAGTAAATGGCTCAAATGAATAAAGTTCTTCAATTTCATCATCCCAAAAAATTACTCTGATTGCAATGTCATGATATGCTAAAAAGACATCAACGGTATCTCCTTTTACTCTAAAACTCCCCCTTCTAAAATCTATATCTGATCTGAAGTATAGTGAGTCAACAAGATGTCTTAATAAAATATCTCTGCCATATTTTTGACCTAATTTGATTTCCAGAGTATTTGAATGAAAATCATCAGGATTTCCAATTCCATATATACATGACACCGAACTGACAACAATAATATCTCGTCTGCCAGAAAGCAATGCACTTGAAGTACTTAACCTTAGTTTTTCAATTTCATCATTGATAGATAAGTCCTTTTCAATGTAAGTGTCAGTTACAGGGAGATATGCTTCAGGTTGATAGTAATCATAATAGGAGACAAAATACTCTACTGCATTTTCAGGAAAGAATTCTTTAAATTCTGAGTATAATTGTGCTGCTAGCGTTTTGTTGTGGCTCATTACTAATACAGGTTTCCCAACATTCTTAATAACATTAGCAATGGTGAAAGTTTTGCCACTACCAGTTACTCCAAGTAGTGTTTGATGTGGTCTTCCTTCGAAGATTCCGTTGCTAAGCTGCCTGATTGCTTCGGGTTGATCACCTGTTGGTCTGTACTCTGATACTAATTTATAGTCCATTAATAAAACATTGTATGATATTTGGCAAAATTATTATAATTACTTCAAAAATTCTTTATATTGCAAAAAAAAATACGAATGAAATATCTTTTGGGAGTTTTGTTTTGGTTATTCTTTGGATCTGTTGTTTATTCTCAGAAAAACTACATTATTGAAGATAATTATCTTCGATTAAATGATGATGCAATTGAATATTATGAAAAGCTTCTACCTGCAGAAGTTGATATAACAGGATCAGAATATTTTCCACCAATATATCAGCAAACTCAATGGGTTTGTAATCAGACAGCATCATCATATTATATGATGACCTTTGAAACAAACAAAATGAAGGACATCAGTTCGCAAAACCTAGATAATGTATTTTCTGTTTATTTTCCTTGGAATTTTGGTAATGGTGGTTATGGCTGGTATGGTGATAATTACCTTATTTCGATGGAGTTGATGAAACAGCTTGGTGTGCCTATGATAACCGATTGTGAAGCAGATATTCTTAGGGATAGCTCTATGTGGATAAGTGGTTATGATAAATATTATGAGGCAATGCATAATCGGATTAGCAATTATTATCGCATTAAAACTAATACTGTTAATGGACTGACAACACTTAAAGCATGGGTTTATGATAATTGCGGGAGTGAGTATTTTGGTGGAACGGCCACATTCCTATCAAATATTGCAGAAAATGGTGCCACTCATTTTCAATCAGGAACTCCACATGAGGGTGCTTATGTTATAACTAAATGTGGTGATAATGCTTTGCATGCAAGAACGATTGTTGGTTTCGATGATTCTGTTTGTTTTGATTATAATGGAGATGGCCAATTTACAAATGATATTGATTTAAATGGGGATGGCCAAATTGACGTTAGAGATTATGAGAAAGGAGGATTTAAAATTGCAGAAAGCTTTGGATCCGATTGGCAAGGAGATGGTTTTTGCTGGATGATGTACAAATGTTTTGCAGATGCTTATCCTGAAGGTGGAATCATAAATAATTACGTACACGTTATTGAACCATTGATTGATTATGAGCCTCTTTTAACTGCAAAAATCAAATTAAAGCATACATCTAGACAAGGAATAAAAGTTAAAATTGGTATTTCTTCTGATTTGGAGTCTGAAACTTGGGATTATATTAGAGAATTTCCGATATTAAATTATCAGGGTGGCAATAAATATATGCAGGGTGGAACTACCGAAGCAGATAAAACTATTGAATTTGGACTTGATATTACTACATTGTTACCGTATTTTAATGAAGATAAACAAGCAAAATTATTTTTAATTGTAATTGAAGCAGATCCTGATGAAAATTACGAGGGTGAAATCATCAGTTTCTCTGTTATTGATTATAGTGAATCTACACCTGTAGAATTTTCAAATGATGAATCAACAGATCTTTTAAATGACGGAGAAACTGTAGTTTTTACAAACGTACAACTTAATAATCTTAATTCTCCAAAAATACTGACAGAGAACTTACCAATACTTTCGTCAACTGGGTCTATTTG
>CAZUQY010000235.1:0-5259 GCA_964622935.1 uncultured Bacteroidales bacterium
TAATAAAAATGGCATTTCATCACCAATTGAATTTTCGATTAATTCCACACAATCTTCAGAAATATCGTCATAGTTCTTATTAAAAAGATTTGAAATTTCCTCAGATGAGTATGATCCATTAAACAAACTTCTTATTGAGCTTACATATTTACAATTGCTATAATCTTCATTTTGTCTATAGCCATAAGAAAAGCCATCTTCACCTTCAATATTTAACCCAAATGGGATTGAATTAATTGTGACTTTTAAATCCGTTCCAACTCTTGGCACTTCAACACTTACGTAAAACATTGCTCTCTTTCTAAATGGCAACTTTACATTTGGAATAAAAGTTCCTATTCCAAACTCTTCAGGAAACACCTCTTTCAAATCTCGATTTGATTTAACTATATCTATCCAAGGGCAATTCCAAAATTCTTGATCTACAGTTGTATAAGTACCATCATTATTTGTAAAAGCTCCAACTTCTTCTGAGCATTCGCATCCACCTGGGGGAAAACCTCCTATGATTTTTAGAAATCCATTTCCAGAATCATCATCAACTGTAAATTCGCCTTGACTTCCTTCTTTTGATGGTGAGTCTGCAGAAGAACATAAGCCAACTTGATTCCAAAGCAAATCTCTTAGGGGTTTTGAATCTTGTCCACTAACAAAAAGAGTTAGCAGTACAACAAAAATTGAAATTGAAATTTTCTTAAGCATGTTTAGTTAGTTTTAGTTAGTATTTTAATGGTTATCAAAACCATAAGTCATGATAATCATATATTCAAGTATAGTAAAAACTTCTGTCATTTATTCTACTGAAAAACAACAATTATTAGAAACAAATTATCAGAAAACAATAAAATCTTAAAACAATTTCAAAAGAAACAATTTAAATACTTTTAGTTAATCTATGTGATTAGCCAAAATTTTGAATACTCAACAAACTCTTTAAAGCTAATACTTTCTGTTCTTTTATGCTTCTCTTTAATATAAAAGCGTGATTTTTCCACACTCCAACTCAAAATAATATAGTCATAAACAATTTTCTGATTATAGTTATAAGTTTGCTTAATCAGATTAAGGTAATTACTAAACTCATCGTATGAAGATAGCTCGAATGGCATTTCATCTCCAAGAGCATGATCCATAATTTCGATGCATTCTTTTGGCAAATTATCATAATCCTTACTCATAATTTTTTTAATTACAGTTGAAGAAAATGATTTTTCAATTAAAAAATGGATATCAAGAACATATTTACAATTACTAAAATCATCAGCTTCTCTGTATCCAAATGACAAGCCATTTTTACCTTCAACGATTAAGCCAAAAGGAATTGGAGAAATACTAACTTTCATATCTGTTCCAACTTGTGGAACTTCAACATAAATATAAAATAATGCTCTTTTATTTACAAGAATATTTACATCAGGTAAAAAAGTCTGCATTCCAAAGTTTTCTGGAAAAACATCTTTTAAATCTCTATTTGAAATTATTTCATTTATTACTTTACACTCTTCAAATTCTTGATTGATTATCGTATATGTTCCATCATTATTAGTAAATGCACCTACATCGTTTGAACATCGATATCCCATACCGGGAATTCCTCCGTGAACACTAAGATATCCATTCCCTGCATCATCAATAATTGTAAAATATTCATCTGGATCTCCATCAATCAAATCACGAACAGAATAGCATGGCTGAACCTGTTCCCAGAGCAAATCATATAAACTAATTTCTTCCTGAGCATTTATTAATAAACTAAAAAGAATAAATGCTGCAATAATTGTATTTTTCTTTATCATGGTTAAATAGATTTTAGTGATTATCAAAACCGTAAGTCATAATAATCATATGTTCAAGTACTGTAAAAATTTCTGTCATATATTCGCGAACAGCTTTTGGACTACCAGGCAAACAAAAGACAAGAGTTTTTCCTATTGTTCCTGCAAGACTTCTACTTAATAATGCATTTGGATTCTCTTTACCATATTTAATTCGCACCATTTCCATAATTCCAGAAACTTGTTTTTTTATCAATGGTGATATTGTTTCAATTGTGATGTCTTTTGGTCCAACTCCTGTCCCTCCAGTAGTAATAATAATGTCAAAATCCTCTAACAATACTTCAAATTTATCTTTAAGAACTGCTGGGTCATCAGGAATTATTATATTTTTAATGTCAGAATTTCTTTGAATACTTTCTAAATACTCTGTACTCATTTTCGAAATTTCTGGCCCACTAATATCCTTATATTCGCCCCTACTTGCTCTATCGCTAAGAGTAATAACAGCAATCTTAAACACTTTTGGTTTATGATACATTACGTCACCCTCTTTTATTTTTCCTGATTTAATTACTTCAGTAAAAACTCCTTCTTTTGGCATAACACAGTTTCCTGTCTGTTCAAAAACTGCACAACCACCACCGTGGCATTTCTTACCTTTTTGAGTAACCAAAAGTTTAACGTTATCATTTTCTAATGTATCGAGGAGTTTTACTTCTCTGAAATTAATACCTTCAGTTGTGATATTCTCTGCAAAATCTCCTGGTTTAAACACATTATCAAAAGTATTAGCAAAATGCTCCACATCTTCCTGAGCTAAAAAACTAATCTGTCTGTGCCACTTACCTCTGTGAGCATCTGTTGTTATTCCTAATTCATCTATTTCAACTGTAGGTACAGGTATTTTAAGTTCACCTTTTTTCTCGGATACATTTAATGATTTAATTGTAAATTTCATATTCTAAACTAAAGTTTTCGATTTTTCCAATAATTTAATTTCACTTATTACCATTGCTTTATCAACAGCTTTACACATATCGTAAATTGTTAACAAGCCTACACTTACAGCAGTTAAAGCTTCCATTTCCACTCCGGTTTGTCCTATACATTTTGAAGTTGCAGTAATTCTAACTCCGTTTGTTTCTGTTATTGCAGAAACATCTACTTTTGTTAAATTTAACTGATGACATAAAGGAATAAGTTCCGATGTTTTCTTTGCTGCCATAATACCTGCGAATTCAGATATTGAGAGAACTTCTCCTTTTTTTAAGCTATTTTCTTTAATCATTTTTACAGTTTCAGCAGAAAGATTGATAAACCCTTCAGCAACTGCAATACGCATGCTATCAGGTTTATCTCCAACATCAACCATATTAGCTTTTCCTGTTTTGTTGTCAATATGTGAAAATTCTGTCATATTATTTTATTTTTTTAAGATCGGTTTCTAGCCACCTATATTATAAAAGTCTCCTTTGGAGCAAACAATTCCTTCCTTAGGTTTAAATTGAACAGCTTTTAATATTGCATTCTTAGGACCTAATTCTCGCACAGAATACTGATCATCCGAAAAAAGACAAGGTTTAATATATCCATTTGCTGTTAATCTTATTCTATTACAAATTGAGCAATCACCTCCTATTCCGCCCTCCACAACAGAGAACTCTCCTGTTTCAAGATGCATTTGAGAAATAAATCTAATTTGCACACCAAAATCTTTTGCAAATTGTTTTAACGCATCCTTCATTTCAGTATTTTCACGATCATAGATAACTGCATTCAATTTTACAGGTAATAAGTCTGCTTTTTTTGCAGCAACTATTCCCTGAATTACTTGTGTAATTTCTCCCCCTCGAGTAATCCTTTTATATTCATCTGGATCAAGAGTATCCAAACTAATATTTACTCGATTTAAACCTGCTTGTTTTAAATCAGATGCAAATTTCGTAAGGAGAATTCCATTTGTAGTCATACTCAAATCTTTGACACCATCAATTTGGGAAATTGACTTAACTAAGTCCAAAATACCTTTTCTAACAAGTGGTTCACCTCCGGTTATTCGTATTTTTGATACACCTAAACTTGTAGCTGTTTTGCAAACCTCTATTATTTCATCAAATGATAATATATCTTCATGATTTATCAACTTAATACCTTCTGCCGGCATACAGTAAATGCATCTCAGATTACATCGATCAGTAACTGAAACCCTTAAATAAGTAATTTTCCTATTAAATCTGTCTAACATCAACCATTGTCCCTTCTTCTAATTCAAGCACACCTTGTTCCATTGCAATTATCCCAAATGCTTTTGAATAAGCATTTAAATGTGCTGATCCATGATAATTTATTGCGCTAACAGTATTATCAGCATTCAGTTCAACAGGATAATATGATTTTCGCTTTGACTTTTTTCTACTCACCTTTGTTTTTAACTTAAAAGGAAATAAGCAGGGTTTAAAATCATGTAACATCATTTTGTACAAAAATGGTTTTACTATTGTCTCAAATAATACTAAACCTGAAACTGGATTACCAGGCATCCCAAAAACAAATTTCTTTCCATTTTGAGCATAGACCAAAGGTCTCCCAGGTTGTGCTGCAATACTATCAAATCGCACATTTAGTCCAGAGTTTTTTAGTACAGGAGCAACATAATCATAATCACCCATAGACACTCCTCCTGTAACGATAACGACATCTTTTCGAGCGATCATATTTGTAATAGCATCTTCTATTTCTTCATATGTATCATTTACGATTCCAGCATATTCAGGCTCAATATTTATTGAACGACAATTATTTATTAACTGATATGCATTTGAATTATAAATCTGACCATCTTTCAACTCATTTCCAGGTTCAATAATCTCATCACCTGTAACAATAATACCAACATTAACTTTCTTACTAACTGGCACCATATCATATCCTAAGGTTGCCAGAATACCACAATGAAATGGTCTTAACAACGTTCCTTTTTCCAAAACTTTATCGCCTATTCTAATATCTTCTCCAAGAGGAGAAATATTCGAAGATGATTTTACATCATTAATCTGAATTCTATTTCCGTCTAATTCAGTTATATCCTCAACCATTACAACGAAATTTGCTCTATTAGGAAGTGGTGCACCTGTCATTACCTTTATGCAATGTCCTTTTGTTACTTCGTATGTTTCACCATCTCCTGCACCAACAATGCTATCAACTATTAGAACATTCGAAAGATCAAATTCTAAACATGCATAACCATCAACCATACATTTATTAAATGGAGGCATATTCATTTCAGAAGTAACATCTTTTATTAAAATGCGACCAATGCAATTTGTTATGGAGACTTCCTCGATTTCAGTTCTAAAACTTGAGCTTAAAACTATTTCTAGGGCTTCGGAATGCTGTATCATTATCTTAAATTATTTTATTTAAAATTAAAATGCAAATTTATTAAGGTGCAGAGGAGAAATAAGTCATAATGTTAGCA
>CAZUQY010000236.1:0-5255 GCA_964622935.1 uncultured Bacteroidales bacterium
AGAAATCAAAAAAAATGGGAACCGAAAAACGATTCCCATAAATATTTTCAAAGTCAAAAACTTAGAACAAAGCTACATCTACAGTAACTTCTTCATATACACTACCAGTACAAACTTTAATTATAGCTTCGCCTTGTCCAGCAACTATTATTAATCCATCGCTATCCACACTAGCAGCCATAATATTATTTGAGCAATAAACTAAATCTACAGCAACAGGATTATTCGAGATATCGTAGGCTGTTGCATTTATTTGGAAGGTCGTTACACTCATCATGTCAAGATTAACAGTTGTTTGATTAACTGTAATATGATCTACCTGTGGATCACCTAAACCACAATCACAATCTTCAGCAACAGCAGCAATTACAGTAGAAGCTCCACCAACATATGGATTGGTTACGTCATAGGCAACTACCATAGTCATCATACCCGGCATAGCGTCTGTTTTCATTGTAACCAGACCAGAACTATTAACAGTTGCAATATCAAACATATCAAAGCCATAGGTTGGAATTTCCCATGTAAAGTTCACACCTGAAAGCTCAGTTGCAGTTGTACGTGTTAAATGATAGGCTGTTGCAGTAAACTGACGAGTTCCGCCGGCAGGGATATTTACGTAGAATGGCTCCACAACTACCAGAGTATCAGGATTAACAACAATATTAGCCTGACCTAACATTCCGTTTATACTTGCATAGACAAATGTTTCACCAGGATTAACCGGAGTTACCAAACCTGAACTATTTACAGTTACAACACCAATATCTGCGCTTGACCAAACAGGAGTTTTGCCACTTACCTGGTTCCCATCAATATCATAAGCTATAGCAGTTAACTGTGCAGTTTCATTCTGAAATAAATCTTTTGAAGATGGTGTAACATCAACTCTAACAACAGGTAAAGCAACAATATAAGGAGCAATAACAGTAACCGGAACAATGGTTGAAGGCTGCCCATTAATACTTGTTGCAGTTACGGTGATATAACAACTGCCAGCTTTATTAAAGGTTACCAGACCACCTGACGAAACAGAAGCAATTGTTGCATCACTAGAAACATACGAACATGTTGGTTCAACAACCCCTGTTGTTGTAAGATGAATTGCTTCCAATTGAATGCTCCCGCCCACTTCATAAAGTATTGCACATGGTGCAACAGTAAATATTGAAGGAAGGTATATTCCCAGCGGAGCTTTGGCAGTAAGTGTAACTCCGTCGATAGTTACCGAAGCAGTTACTGTTACCATTCCTTCTCCAGCAGCACTGATAACACCTGTTGAGGAAATTGTCGCAATAGCGCCATCAGAAGTAGACCAGGTTATACTTGAAGGATCACTTACGTTACCTTCTTTATCGATAAGAATTGCAGAATAAGTAACCGATTGATCAGGATTTATCTTTTGAGCTCCGTTTTCGATTACTAAAACATAGTTTTTATCAGCAGTTTCATCTTCTTTTTTACATGAATTTGTCCCAATAACCAGTGAAATACTAAATATAGCAACTGTTAAAATTACAAATAATGCTTTAAATCCAAGTTTTCTCATATTACTAAATTTTAATTTTTCCTACTCTTAAGGATTTTCGGATACTCCATCATTAATACTCAAGTAATTATTTTTACAAAAATTATTTCATTACCAAAATAATAAAATAAACTTTACATCAAAAGTAAAGTAAAAAATTTCACTAAACAAAATTTATATCTCTACAAATACCCCTACAATTTGTAAAGTATAGTTTTAAATAATTTTATGCGGATTTAATTACCAATAAAGTACTTATCAGCAGCCTCATTAACCAATATGATAGCTTCTGCTTCTTTAATTTTTGAACGTTTTGTCCCATCTGCAGAAGTTTCAGCAGCTGTAGCATAATCAATAGCTACGATTTTTTTATTTTCAGCTTTTACAACTTTGTTCATAATTTCCTGAGCATCTATTGGTGGATCAATCTACTTTCGCGTAAATAATCGCGTTTAAGTATAGCAAAAATTAATTCGTCCAAAATTTCGTTGTTTTTTACGATTGTGTTCTTGAAACGCGCTTCAAGTTTAAATCCCGATTTATAGAGCACTTTGTGAGATGCAATATTGTTTCCAAATGGTTTGGCAAAAATTCTTGTGATATCAGGTAAATCAAATGAATATTTGAGTATCAATCCAATTGCAACAGTTGTTATACCTTTGTTCCAGAAAGATTCTCCAAGCCAATATCCTAACTCAGCATTATGTCGATGAATATCACTTTGTACACTAATTCCAATTCCACCAACAGGTTCATCATCAACTGTAATAGCAAAATAATGATTATCAGATGTTTTTAATGTACTTTGAATAAATATTTTTGCTGCATCAAAATCAAATGGAGATGGAAATCCATCTGACATAAAATTAGAAATTTCTATATTATCAGCATTAGATGAAAGATTCTCCTCATCACCAATTTGCCATTTTCTAATCTTAATCTCCATTTCAATATTTACTCAGCTTTTTGATTTAAATCCATCACTTGTTCAAGATAGTGGGATTCTACACCAAACATTTCCTTAAGATTACTAATTTGTTTAAGTATTTGGCTATTTTTTGATTTTTTTCCAGCTTTTTGCCCAATAATCATAACATTTTTGTGAGTATGAGCATCAGAAATAAACTCTACAACTTTTGTTTTATATCCAAAATATTCTAATATCAAGGCTCTGATTCCATCAGTAATCAATTCAGCCTGACGTTCCATGAAAATACCATGTTTTATTATTGGACTAAGAGTATTTTCCTCATTAGATCCTTCAATTTCATCTCTAATCTGATGCTGACAACATGGAGCAACAACAATAAGTTCAGCACCTGCTTTAATTCCTTTAGCAATAGCATCATCAGTTGCGGTATTACATGCGTGTAGCGCAATTAATACTTCTAATTTCTTTCTATCATAGTTTTCAATACTACCTTCGACAAAACTAAGATCTTTAAAATCCGATTCCTTTGCAATATCATTGCATAAATCAACCAATTCTTTTCGAAATTCAACCCCAGTTATTTTAACTGAAAGATTCAAAGTATTTGTTATATAATCATACAACGCAAATGTCAAATATCCTTTTCCTGAACCCATATCAGCTATACGAAGAACTTCTTTTGGTTTCAGTTCTTTTAACATCGAGCTGAGCAACTCTATATAGTGATTTATTTGCTTAAACTTATCCCGTGATTTTGCCAGAACATTTCCATTTTCATCAGTTACATCCAATAAATAAAGGTATTTCTTTTCTTTCACATCTCCTATTTTATGATTCTTATTCTTATCATGGTTTATTTCTGGTAATTTCTTGATTGAAGCTTTGTTATACCTTAACCTTGCTGTTGTTTGTGAATTTCTTTCAAAAACAATGTCATTCTCAAGACTTAATAGAGTTGCAATTTTAAATTCATCTTTCAAAAGCTCACCTATAAGTATAATCCCTTCATCATGTGTATAGTTTTTTGTAACATCTTTGGTTTTATATCTATAAACAAAATTCATTCTATCACCAGACTTTATTTTAATCAATTTGATATATAAATTTTTAAGTTCTGGGTCCTTTCCAATATATCCGGAAAAAGTAATTTTAGCAAAAACATTTTCTTTCAATGCCCCTGTGATAGCAGAAACAAATTCGTTAATTTGAGATTCAATATCCATTATTAAATTTTTATTTTATGCAAACATACACCAGAATAATAAGATAAAAAAAGCAGAAACAAAAGTTCCTGCTTTTTAACAAATTATTCTTACTAATTACTTCGCTTTCTTTTTCTCGATGGGCAAAACACCTGCCATTTCACCAATTACATTCACGAGATCTGAACCAGTTGGAACAACAATTTTAGAATTTTCTTTAAGTGAATTCTCAAGAGTTTCTAATTTCTTTAAAATCTGAGCATTCCCAATGAAATACTTATCTGCAGCTTCATTAACTAGTTTTATAGCTTCTGCTTCACCTTCAGCATGCAATATTTTTGATTGTTTGTAACCTTCAGCTTCTTTAATTTTAGAACGTTTTGTACCATCTGCAGAAGTTTCAGCAGCAGTTGCATAATCGATAGCTGCAATTTTTTCATTTTCAGCTTTTACAACTTTGTTCATTGTTTCCTGAACGTCTCTAGGTGGATCAATTTGTTTTAGCTCTGTACGAACAATTTCAATACCCCAAGATTTTGTTTCATCACGAAGAGTTGTATGGAGTTCTGAATTAATTTTACCCCTCTCACTATTCGCTGATTTAAGAGTTAATGTACCAATAATATTTCTTAATGTAGTTCTTGCAAGGTTAACAATCTGCCATTGGTAATTATTAACATTGTATTGAGAATTTTTAACACTTTCTTCATCCATGTTTACTCTAAAATAAACTTGAGCATCTACACTTGCATTTAAGTTATCATTTGTAATAATTTCTTGAGGCTGTGCATCAACCATCTGTTCGGTAGTATTTACTTGATACAGTTTATCGATCACTGGAATAATCCAATGAAATCCTGGATTTGCATACTTATGATATTTACCAAGTCTTTCAATTAAACCCCTGTGAGTTGGTCGAATAATACGAATACCAGCAAGTAAAAATACTAATATAGCTGCTCCGATAATAAAATAATATTGTATTTCCATAGTTATAAATTTAAAATTTAATTATTATTTATATATCCTCAAAATTAGCATAAAAACCGACATGAAAAAGGTTACAAGCAACATTTAACAAATTTATAACTATAAAACTACTAATTGCACAATTACTTCTTTAGTGTTTTAATTACAAATCCCATAACAAGAGTCCCAATTAGTCCAATTAATAAAACAATAATTTTAACACTTAATATTTTAATAAAAAATATAACAGAGATTGAAATCATTATCCACATTAAAACTATAGAATATATTTTTGTTTTTAAACTTATCGCTTTATTATCGTAATACTTACGAATATATTTCCCAAGAAACTTATTTTTAATCAACTTATTATATAGCTTCTCACTTGATCTAAGATAAAACCATGCCCCAAGAAGCATAAAAGGAGTAGTTGGCAATCCTGGAATAATAATTCCAAGTATTCCAAGAAATATAGAAAAACTACCTAATATTATGTAAAGGACTTTAAGCATCAGAGAGCAAAAGTAAACAAATAGAGCAAACTTATTTTATTATTCATCTCCATAAATGAACTTCATAAAACAAATTACGCTTTGGTAACATTTACAAAGAGTTTAATTTATTG
>CAZUQY010000237.1:0-5247 GCA_964622935.1 uncultured Bacteroidales bacterium
CATTTCTAGTGTTTTTGTGTTTTAAAATTCAAAATTAAGAAAACTTAGTAAATAAATATGGAAAAATAGTAATTATTCATAATATGACATTTCCCTTACAAGTCATCCCCTAAACCATTGTATAGCGCTAATCCGCCTTCTGAAGTTTCACGATATAAACTTGGAAGGTCTTTCCCTGTAAGTTTCATTGTCTCAACTACTTGATCAAAGCTAATACGGTGTCTACCGTCAGATATGATTGCGTACGTGTTATGAGTTAATGCTCTAGATGCTGCAAATACATTTCTTTCAATACAAGGAATTTGAACAAGTCCACAAACAGGGTCACAAGTTAAACCTAAGTGATGTTCAAGTCCCATTTCTGCGGCATATTCTACTTGAAAAATTGTGCCTCCAAATAGTTGAGTTGCTGCACCTGATGCCATAGCACAAGCTGTTCCAATTTCACCTTGGCAACCAACCTCTGCACCTGAAATAGATGCGTTTTTGCGAACAATCGTACCAATTAAGCCTGCAGTTGCTAAAGCTTTAATAATCTGATCTTCTTGATAGTCGTGCAATTTATTTAGGTAATACAGTACTGCAGGTAATACACCGCATGATCCACAAGTAGGAGCAGTAACAATTTTTCCACCACCAGCGTTTTCTTCTGAAACTGCAAGTGCATAGGAGAAAAGTAGTGACAAACGTTGTAAAGATAATTTTAAACTATTTGCTTTGTTATGTATAGCCATTGCTTTTCGGGGAAGCTTAATAGTACCTGGAAGAGTCCCCTCATTATTTAATCCATTAAAAATAGAATCTTGCATTACCTGCCATACTTCTTTTAAATAGTCTTTAATATCTGGTTCTTCAATTTCAAAGACTACTTGCCATAATTGCATCCCATTCTTCATACAGTATCTTAGAACTTCTTCAAGGTTTTCGAAAGGATAGGTCTTTTCTGTATTTTCAGGTTTTGAATTGTCTGTGATGATTTTTCCTCCTCCAATACTGTAGAAGGTTTCCTCAGATATTGTTTTATTGTTTTTAATTGCCTCAAACTTTAAAGCATTGGGATGTTTCTCTAATACTATATCTTTTCGCCAGACAATATTGATTTTCTTTTCTTTAAAAATATCAAGAATGGCTTTGTCTGTTAGGTGTCCTTTGCCTGTTGCAGCAAGGCTTCCGTATAGCGTAACTTTAAAATCATCTACCTTAGAATTGTTATTTAGAAATATCTCAGCAGCTTTTTTAGGTCCCATAGTGTGACTACTAGAAGGTCCATATCCAATTCTGTATATACTTTTAATTGTTTCCATAGTTTGATACTAAAAAAAAACTATCAGCTTGTGTAAACTGATAGTTTTTTGTTTTATCTATCGCTGATGCATTTTACTTTAATTATAGGCCCAATCATACAAATACTAACATATCCTTTTGTTTCTTCGTATGTAATCCAGATTTTTTTGTTGTTTTTCTTTTTGATATCAAATTCTTTTAGATTTAGAGGTTCAAGAATACCTCCTTCTTCAAGCTCAATAGCCCAACCACAACCATCCAGTCCATTTCTGTTGACCAACTTTGCAGCTACAGAATTATCACAAGTAGGTATTTTAGTAGTTTTGCATGAAAAAAACAAAAGACTTGAAACAAAAAGTACTATAAAAAGACTAACGACCTTCATAGAGCAACATATATTCGTTAAACTTAGGTTCTAACTCATTAAATATTTCTTCTCGGTTATTAACCATTAGGCTGCGTAAAACGCGACGATATGTTTCCATCGAGAATTGTATGTCCATTTCACATCTTAATCTTAATTCTCTGTCGAGACTAAAGAAGAAATCAAGTTCTTCAGTGGATACTTTTACAATTTCCTTTAGATATTCGTCACCTTTTTCATTTTTACCGATTGTGTAATATGCATTAGCATAATCAACGTCGAAAACGCCTGGAACAAAGATTGAGGTAGGCATAATTTCGTCGCATTTTGCCATAACTTCTTTTGCTCTAACAGTATCACCTTCTTGAGCTAGCTGTAATGCAAGATCCCTGAAGTTATCACGTATTTTAACTATGCGAGTAGTCCTGTTAATTGTATTATCAATAACAACTTTAGGATCATTCATATTGCCCCAGTTGTATTTATTCATTAGATTATCGTACAAGATATCAGAATCAATTCTTCCTCTAGAGTTTGATTTAATAGGAACTAGACGATAAGCGAATCCTTCATTTTGGAAATATTCATTAAGACCAAGTGTGTTAGGACTACCAATAGATGTGAAATAAATTGGACGATTCCAGTTATTAGTCCGAAGCATATCAATAGTCATCATTTCATTTTTGACTAAGTATGAACGATTTAAATCAAATTTTATAACTGATTCAATTTTGTCGGCATCTTTTGCTTTTACAGTTCCGTTATTTACTACTGTTGCAGAGTCAGCGCGCATATATAGCTTGTTGCGGTGATACGAATAGGTTTTTTCACCGTCGTAATCGAATGAGCTGATTGCATCATTTGCAACGTAATTCATAAGGCTGTCAATAGAGATATAACCATTTTCTTCTCCTTTTTGCATAGGGACATAATACAAAATATCTCTTACTGAAGGTTCGTACTTGCTTCTCTCAAATGTCAAAGGCAATGGCTCAGCATCATATGTTTTCATCTTCATCTGATCAACATACCAGTCGGAGGCAAAATAAGGTAGACAGCAAACTTTTACATCAGGCCTGATGCCTTCAACTTCTTGGGCATACCAAATAGGGAAGGTGTCATTATCTCCGTAGGTAAATAGTATAGCGTTAGGGGCACAAGTGTTCAGATAATTATGTGCAAAATCTCGTGCTATAAATCTGTTGCTTCTATCATGATCATTCCAGTTTTCTTTTGCCATAATGTATGGAACGGGTAAGCATATGAGAGTGGCAATACTACCTGCAACTATACTTGGAGATACTTTCTTTAATAAATAATATATTCCAACCACACTTAGTCCAAAGCAAACGACAATAGCCCATCCCGTTAATATGAATAATAGAGTAACTACCCACCAATCTTTTTGATGTTCAAATAGCTGGAATCCTAATCCAATTAAACCGAGTAGTACCGGAATACAAATTAAAGTTGCAATACTACCTGCGACAACGGCTGGTGAGATTTTTTTCAATAAGTGATAAATCCCTACTACACTCAGTCCAATCCATATCGCAAAAGCATAGAAGGAGCCGGCATAGGCATAGTCCCTTTCACGAGGTTGGTTCGGCGTTTGGTTTAGATAAACAACAATTGCAATACCTGTTAGTAAAAACAATAATGTTACAATCCACCAGTCTTTTTGATGTTTGAATAATTGAAAGCCTAAACCAATTAATCCTAGTAATAATGGTAACATGTAGTATTTATTGTTGGCTTTATTGTTTTTTAAGTATTCAGGTAGTTTTGATTGATCTCCCAAACGTGGATTGTCAATCGCGCTTATACCTGATATCCAGTTGCCGTTAATTACACTTCCGGTACCTTGTATATCATTCTGACGACCAGAATAGTTCCATAAGAAGTATCTCCAATACATCCAGTTTAACTGATAGTTTACAAAGAATTTAATATTGTTTGAGAATTTTGGTTTTGTCTGAGTTTTCTTAAATCCACCGTAATCTTTATATACTTCAACATGTGTTGGATCAGCACTATACATACGAGGGAAGATAGTACAATCTTTAGAATTGTAGATAGCTTCAGGTTTATAACTTACAATTGTATATCCGCCATCTCTTTTAACATACACAGGTGATGTGTCAATGCTCTTTTCTGGTTTTGCATTAAAATATTCTCCGTACATTAATGGCCTGTCACCATATTGTTCACGATTAAGATAATAAAGCAAAGCAAAAACATCATCAGGATTGTTTTGATCCATAGGAGGATTAGCATTTGAACGAATTACAATAAGTGCATAGCTTGAATATCCCAACATTACCATAGTAAAAGCGAGCATTATCAGGTTTAATACCGGACGCATTTTTCTTGCCGTTAATACAACGCCAGTTATCATTGCGGCTAGTATCAACAAGTTTATGAAAATATTGTCTGCCATAAATGGTGCTCCAATTAGTAGTAAACTACCAGATGGGAAAATATAATGTAAAATCTTGTTTTCGGTATATTGTGTGAAGTATATTGATGCTCCAAGGAAGCCAAATGTAAGAAGGGACCATACGAATAATCCTGTGTTGTATGGCATTCCTAGTCCGTTAACAAAGAACAATTCAAGTTTTGAGGCTACAATTGCTACTCCTGGGATTATACCCCACATTATCATTGCTACAATAAATAATGAAATTCCAATAGTGATAAAAAAACCTTTAACATTTGGTTTAAACTTTTTAAAATAGAATATAAAAGCAATTGCCGGAATTGTAAGAAGGTTAAGAAGGTGAACTCCAATTGACATACCAACTAATAGAGCAATCAGTAAAATCCATCGTGATGCCTGAACATCATTATCACTATCGCTCCATTTTAGCATTGCCCAAAATACTATTGCTGTAAAGAACGATGAAAAAGCATATACTTCGCCTTCTACCGCAGAGAACCAGAATGTGTCTGAAAAGGTGTATACAAGTGCTCCAACAAGGCTGGCACCAATTATTGCTATTACCTTACCTGTTGTATATTGCTTGTCAGGAGCAATCATTCGCTTTGCAAAATATGCTATTGTCCAATATAGAAACATTATTGTAAAGGCACTTACTATTCCTGAGAATGCATTAACCATTAATGCAACTTGTTCTGGACCAGAAGCAAACATTGCAAAAAATCGTGCTATAAGCATAAAGAATGGTGCTCCAGGAGGATGTCCTACTTGCAATTTATATGATGATGAAATGAATTCACCACAATCCCAGAAACTGACAGTTGGTTCAAGCGTCAGCATGTATACAACAGCTGCTATAACGAAAACGAGCCAGCCAAAACCAAAGTCTAGTCTTTTGAATAGTTTTTGAGTCATAATTTTTATTTTAATCTCATTCAAAAATATTAAAGCGTAAAAATAACATAATTATTATATAGAAGAAAGAAAAAAATTATCTAAAGTTTTGTTAAAGGTATTATACCATTATTTATTATGAACTGATATGTCTATTATTTTACAAGCCAAGTTAAATATTAACTCATTAAATACGCATAATCAGGATGGTTTTTTGATAAATATTTATCATTTTTTTAGCTTCTATTTTTGCTTCTTCAGCAGT
>CAZUQY010000238.1:0-252 GCA_964622935.1 uncultured Bacteroidales bacterium
TACTATTGGAGTGGCCGTACTTGCACCAGAAACAATATTTCCGACAACTGTTGACCATACATATGTATATCCTGCACCAGTAGATGAACCTGTACCATTTAAATTAACACTAGGATTATTACAATCAACTATCATTGGAGCCCCTGCATCAGCAGTTGGTGCAATTAAATCCTCAGAAACAACTACATTATCAGTAGCTGTGCAACCATTTGATGCTGTAACAATAATAGTATAAGTTCCAGCTTGATTTAC
>CAZUQY010000238.1:352-5239 GCA_964622935.1 uncultured Bacteroidales bacterium
TATTGGAGTGGCCGTACTTGCACCAGAAACAATATTTCCGACAACTGTTGACCATGCATATGTATATCCTGCACCAGTAGATGAACCTGTACCATCTAAATTAACACTAGAATTATTACAATCAACTATCATTGGAGCCCCTGCATCTGCAGTTGGTGCAATTAAATCCTCAGAAACAACTACATTATCACTAGCTGTGCAACCATTTGATGCTGTAACAATAATAGTATAAGTTCCGGCTTGATCTACTATTGGAGTGGCCGTACTTGCACCAGAAACAATATTTCCGACAACTGTTGACCATACATATGTATATCCTGCACCAGTAGATGAACCTGTACCATTTAAATTAACACTAGGATTATTACAATCAACTATCATTGGAGCCCCTGCATCAGCAGTTGGTGCAGTTAAATCCTCAGTAACAACAACATTATCAGTTGCTGTGCAACCTCCATTATTATTTGTAACTATTAGCGTATAAGTTCCTCCCATATTTACTAATGGTGTTACAGATGTTGCACCAGAAACAATATTTCCATCACCTGTAGACCAAGCATAAGTATAATCTACACCAGTAGATGAACCTGTACCATCTAGATTAACGCTCGGATTATTACAATCAATTACCATTGGAGCCCCTGCCTCTGCAGTAGGGGTAACACAAGTTGTAGTACATGTTATCGTTTGAGGATCTGAACAAAAAGCATCCACAGGCGAAACAGTCATCTCGACACTACTACCTCCCGCTACGGGACCGACTGAGAAAGTGTTCGCTGCAATATTTCCAGTAACAGCAGGTGCTCCATCAACAGAATAAGAATAATCATATGATGTTGCTCCTGAGGCGACAGTCCAGTCAAAACCAACACTAGTTGCAGTTGCAGTACCACAGGATAAAACAAATGGATCTCCAACATTAATTGTAAGTGTTTGTGTTGTTGCACATTGTCCTGCAGTCGGAGTAAATGTATAAAGAGTAGTCGTTGTATTATCTATTAATGGTAACCAAGTACCACTTACACCATTATTTGATGTTGTTGGTAATGATAGGATTACATCTCCATTACAATATGGACCAACAGCAGCAAATGTTGGTGTTACTATTGAATTTACAACTACATCTACGGTTTCAATATACTGCTGCAACATTGCATCTGTAACTGTAACTGTAAAAGTAGTATTTATAGATGGGCTTACCCATATTGTATCATTATCAAAAGCAGAAACATTAGTTGTTCCTTCACTCCATTCATAAGTAATTGGTACTGTTAATCCATTTGTTTCTACAACAAGTTCAGAAGTCTCACCATCACAAATTACACTTGGAGATGCTGTTAATACAGCAATTGGCTGAGGACTTGCAAAAGATCCAGCTTCAATGTATACAATTGCATCATAAGCTCCATCTTTAGCATCAAGTACTAAAAGTTTAATATGATATGTTGCTCCTGGAGTAAGACCACCTTGTGCTGCTTGTAACAATATTGTATTCCCATTTAGGCTTGTCCCATCAATATATCCGCCAAATTCTGGAACTGGGACACCTTGTACCCAATCTGAATTCGTTGAAGAACAATAACTTGGACCATTTGGTGAGGCTGAACTACCAATAGTTCCATCATTAACAGAATTAATACCAACTTCTGATCCATTAGCTAATCTTGCAATATTTCTTGCATCATTATCATAACCTACTCCTCCTGATATTCCTAGTCCACTAATTAGAAAACCGAATTTATCATTATACTCTGTGCATTGATAACTTGTAAAATTTGTATTATCTGCATATTCTTCGCCTCCGAAAACATAATTAAAAACTACAGAATCCCCATCAGGAACGAAATCAAATTCAAGTATACCCCCATTATACCAATTAGTTCCATCAGCTAATAAATCCATATCAGGAATATTATCTAAACTCTTTCTAATTTCGCCTGGAACAGATGAGAAATACCCTTTTGAAAAAGAGTTTGATGCACCTGGATCACTTCCTAAAGGCAGAGAAATTATATTTATATCACCTGATGTTAGAGCAACTCCACGAGTTATTCCCATGTCTGATTCTGTTGTTGTAGCAGTGGTAAAATAGCCAATTTGATAATCACCACTATTACGAACACCTTGAAATGATGCATTAGAAAACGTCACTCCGTCTCCCATTAAAGTATCTACAAGAGCATTTGCAACTTGAGCATCTGTTAAGATAGTGTAGTTTTCTACAGTAATTTGAGCACTGAGATTTTCTACACCAAAAAGTATAAAAATCATCAAAAAAATGAAACAGAAAGTTTTCATAAGAATTCTATTTAAAATTTGCGTATAAGTTAGTTTTATAAATAATATTTTGGATTCTTTTCAGCTTCTCAATCATAAGATGGGTACATGCATTATTTGTATAAGTAGCCAAAGAAGTTGAGGCCCATCCTGTACTAATTATTGAAGAATTGAAGTTGTCATTTATAGGTGCACTAGACACATTCCCTGCAGGTCCTCCTGCATCATAGAATTTATCTCCTGAGCTCACATATACAGTACCCCCGTCACTTATCAAATAGTCGGGTTGGGCATAAATTGAATTAGAAAAGAAAATTATTGAACTAAACACAATAACTTTTAGAAAAATTTTAACAGAAAAAGAAGAATATTTGCGCATAATAGTTATTATTTAATCGATATCATTAATTCAGATACATTCAAATATACGTATCTAATATATTACTACGATAATCATTGTGGTAAGCTGCCCATTTAAATGACTTACCGATTATTTTGGGACAAATGGAACCCCATTGTGGTGAACGGTTAATAACTCTATTTTAATAAAAACATCAATTATAAAAAGAATAGTTATGAAAATTCAAATTTAAAAATTCAAATTTATGTTCACAAAACACATTTATAATATAAATGTGTTTTTAACAAATAATTGAATTAACAAATTTTGATTATATTTGTTCATTGAAGTATGCTTAATCATTTCTTAAATATTAAAAATATTCTAATCCTGTTTATATTTGCAGGGTTGCTAACGCTAAGCCCTTTCATTAAAGGGAACAATACTGTCATTGACAGCCTCGAAAATAAATTATCCATAACAAATTCGAAAAATGATAAGGTAGACATCTACAATGAACTTGGTTTCCTATATCGTTTATCTGACATTTCAAAAGCAATTGAATATACACAAATAGGATTAGATTTGAGTATTCAAAATGAGTACAAAGCTGGTGAAATTCAATCATACATTGTATTGGGTATTATTTACAAAAATATTGGCTCTTTCGAAAAAGCAACTGATTTTTTAATGCAAGGTTTAAAAACCGCTGAAGATATTGATGATCAACCAAAAATATCATCATGCTTAAGTAATCTAGGAAGCATTTATCAAACACAAAAGAACTATGTCAATGCTCTTGATTTTTACAAAAGATCACTTAAAATTGAAGAAGATTTAGGAAATCTAGCACAAAAGTCAATTAGACTGTATAATATTGGAGCTGTCTATGAACTTACTGACAGTTTAGAAAAAGCATATACTTATTATTACAATTCTCTATTGATTGAAGAAGAACTAAATAACCCCGAAGGCATTTATTTTGCATTGTATGGTATTGCAGGCGTTGACACTAAAAGAGGGGATTTAGAATCTGCCTTTCGAAATATTTCAAGAGGTCTTGAAATAAGCATACAGATAAATGATTTGGCAGGTATCTCAAGATGTAATCTTGAACTTGGAAAATTATACAAAGCACAAAACAAATATGATGATGCAATTTTAGCCTTTAATAAAACTATCTTATATGCAGATTCCATAAGCTATTTATCAGAAATAAAGGATGCATATTTTGAATTATCCTCAACGTATTCCTTATTGAAAGATTACAAAAATGCATATGCTTATCTTAATAAACATATGTATATCAATGATTCAATAAATAATCTTGAAATTAATCGTAAGATTGTTGAACTTTCTGCAAAATACGAACTTGAAAAGAAAGAAAGTGAAATATTATTTCTAAACAAGCAACAAAAGCTACAATCACAGAAAAATAAGACTGAGAAGAGAAGCAGATTATTTCTGATATTGAGTTTCATTTTGGCTATTGCTCTAACTTTAAGCAACTTAAGTAGAATAATACAAAAAGCTAGAAGATTTCTGTTCTACAGTCTTATAGCTTTGTCGACACTAATATTAGTTGGTTTTGGGCTTTTTTATCTAGGTAATTACTCCAATCCTGACATCTGGCAAAAATCATTAGATATATTTCTTGATGTTATAACATATGCAAGTTTACCAATCTTTGTTACAGTTCTAATAATTGAAAGAGTTATTCTTAACCAACACCTGAAGACTGCAAAGAATTTATCTGAAAGAATAAAAAATCTAGATAAACCAACAACTAGCGAATCTGTAAATTTAACTGCAGATAATGATAAGGACTATTTTGAAATAAATCTAAGCGACCTTCTGTTTTTGGAAGCTAATGATAATTATTCTGCAATCTATGTCGCTCAAAGCGGTAGTATTAAAAAGCATCTATTGAGAAGTTCTCTAAAGCGGATGGACACACAATTGGAAGATTACGAATTTATGGTACGTTGTCATAAATCATATATTGTTAACATTCATAATATTACAAAAGTTTCCGGTAATGCACAGGGATATAGGCTGCACTTTGCTGAAACAGATATTGAAATACCAGTTTCAAGAAATTTTCCAAAAGCAATAATCCAAAGGATAAAATCCAAAACCTAATTCATTTCAATAATCTTATTGATTAAAAATTACTAGTATAATTACTTTTGTGTACTATTTTTAGTCTAAGCTCGATTAATGCGATAACATCATCAAAACATTAGTGATTTTAACAATGTTAAATGATG
>CAZUQY010000239.1:0-5234 GCA_964622935.1 uncultured Bacteroidales bacterium
CGAATAAGTACCACTCACAATTGAATTGTATGCATCCTTTCCTGGTTGACCAGTGCCATAATGAATATCTGGAATAAAAATAACATAGCCTTTGCTTAAAAACAGCGGAAAGCTTATTACTGATCTACTTGGTTTAGGTGTATAATGAGCGTGAATATAATCAGAATATCTTTCATAAAAATATACAATCATGGGATACTTTCCATCAGGATTAAAATCTTCGGGCTTATACAGCAATCCACTCACGGTATCACCATTAAAATCAATCCAGTTGTACATTTCAACTGTTCCCCATAGATAATCTTCTTTTTGAGGATTTGCATTGCTTATTTTTTTAGCATTATTCCAGTCATTATTATCAAGTACTGTGTAATAATCTGGATAGGTATTAAAATCAGATTTAGAATAAACGTATTGATCAGATTCTTTCGATTTAATAATATTTCTTATTCTGTATGGTAAATCAAGTAATAGTTGCAAATCACCAGTTTTAATATCGAAATAATATAGTGAAGAATTTTTGCTCTTTTTGTTAAACCCACCAATTAGTATTTTTTCATTTTCATCAATATAAAAAACATCCTTATCAGTTTTTATATATCTAAGTACAATTTCATTTTTACGACCAAAGCCTTTTGTCAAATTTGTTGCCTCTCCATTTTCACCACAACCTAGCATCCATAGGTCATATTTATCATAAACTACGACAGCCCTATCGTTTTTTAACCATCCTGCAATGCCATAATGCGATGGAATCACTGGTAATTCTCGTTCAACATTATAGAATTTAGTTTCAATATCTTCTGTTAAAGGATACGATTTTTTTTGTCTAACATCATAAATATACCATATCGAATCTCTCTTATCATACACTGCTGCAAATTTACCACCAGGTGCAAGAGAAATAGAACCATTAAAATCTTCAGCAAGTTTAGTTCTTTTGCCTGTCAAGGTATTAACGATAAAATAATCTCTAAAAGTTTCCGTACTCCATTGTATTCTTTCTTCGTATGGTATCTGAGTATAGCCAATAACAATATTATGTTGTCCTTTGGTTTTCAGATTTACTTTATCCATTGAACTATCAGCAATCTGACGAGCTTCACCACTTTCAATATAATAAATAGCTGCAAATGACTTCTTTTTGTCTTCTTTCAAATCATTTAACTGTTGCGGCATAATTCTGCTATCGTTCCAACTCCAAATATCAAGTTTAACAACTTCGTCATCAGGAATACTATCATTTTTTATTTCAGATAAAACAAATGAAGTTCCGAAATATAGTTTACTCCCATCTTCGGTAAACCTTAGACTGCAATCTTCCTTAATTTTCCAGCCCGGATTAATTTCAAGTATATTTTCTGGCAAAACAGTATTCATTTCACCCTTAGAAATTTCGTAAACTTTTAATGACCAATTTTTGATTTCTGCAGTATCCTGAGAATAATAAAAAGCATAAAAAAGTCCATCTTTATCGACTGATATCCCTTTAACAAATGCTTCTTCAAAAAGAATAGTATCTGTTTTTAGACTTCGAGAATCTACTATCCCAACGACAACGGTTGTCACACTATCCTCAATTTCACTTTTAAAAATCATAAAACTTCCATTTTCAGACAGTTTGAATTCATCTACATTTTCAATACTTGCAGATACTCCTATATCAAAATTCATTATTGTCAATTTATCACCATCTTTTTCAGGTTTACTTTTCACTATACTATCGGCAAACTCTGTATCATCCGAAATACTATCAGACTCAATGTCCTCCTTTTCATTTTCCTGTAAAAAACAAATTACATTTGACTCTTCTTTAGCAATATCAAATGATTTTAATCTGGGAAATTTCAACAAACTGTCTGTTTTAATAAAATAAACAAAAAGACTATCCTTAGGAAAATTCTCATCTTTTTCTTTTTTGATTTTTAAATTCCTGATTGTATCAGCTTGTGGAATAACATTAAATGCTGCAATATCAGAATTCACAAAAAATTCACACTTCCCGCCTCTATCAAATACCGCAATGTCTGCTGCAATTTCAATTTTTACGATATGCAATTGCCCATCTCCTTTTTGAGGATTAAGCTGATAAGAAGAAAATTCTCCATTCGTGCTAATTTGAAAAGACCGAATATCATTCCATGAATCATAGACATCATGCGTCAGCTGTTTCTTTTGGCAAAACAGCAACAAAGCCAATAATAAAAGACTAAAAGTTAAAAATATTTTTTTCATTTATATCGCGTTTGACACAAAGAAAAGAAATATTATAAAAGATTAAAAGTGATTTGACATTAAAATAAATCTCCATTAAAAAATAAAAAAATAAAAAAATCGTTTATTCAATAATTCGCAATAATAACATTGTTATGAAAAAGCTCATTTTTACGATTACAATCATCACTGCTCTATTTGCAACATCTTTATCTCAAGATTTTGTGGAAGTTGACATGAAAGATATTGAAAGCAAAACAACCGACAGTCTTTCTTATTTATACTATCCTATATTACTCGATAGATATATGAGTTTTGATAGCACATTAACAATTGATGATTATAAGTATCTGTACTATGGTTATGTTTTTACAGACATGTATAACCCATACGGATCTCATGAACAAGAAAATGAGTTTTACAATCTTTATTATGAGGGAAATTATGAAGAAGCATTACCAATCGGAGAGCAGATATTTCTTGATAATCCAATTAACACAAAATTAGTTTTCAAATTACTTGTTTGTCATCATCAGATTAAAAATCTCGAAAATGCTGAGAAATATTCACTGCTTTATTATGGTTTGTTAAGAATAATTTATTTCAGTGGAGACGGCGAAAGTGTAGAAACAGCCTTTAAAGTAATAACAGTTTCTGATGAATATGAAATACTTAGCGAACTAGGCCTAAAGTCAACAGGTCAGGCATTAATTGGGACATGCGATAGATTGTCAATAGAAAAAAGTAGTCAAGATGTTGAAAAAGGCGAAAAAAAGATCAAGGAACTGTTTTTTGATGTAAGTCTTGCCTTTGAGTATTTGAACAAACAATATGAAAACTGATAAATAGAAAAGTAAGTTGGAAGGGAACTAGAGTTCGGAGTTAAAAGTGCGTTTTTTATTTGAAAATAATATCTTTGCAAGAAAAAAGTTTGATTGCAGACGACAAATATCTATTTGATCAAATAAGATTAGGCAATAAATCTGAGTTTGATAAGCTTTTTAGAGCTTATTATCAAGATTTATGTCGCTTTGCAGTCTATATGTCAAGTTCGCCAGATGATGCTGAAGAAATAGTCCAAGATGTTTTTTTCAAAATATGGACAAATCATAGAATTTTAAATATTTCCACTTCTGCTAAATCGTATTTATTCACAGCTGTAAAAAACTCTGTCTATAACATCCATAAACATAATAAGATTAAAGAAAAATTTATTGCAGATACAGATAAGAATGAAACGTATCAAGATGCATCTATTGAATTAGAACATAATGAAGGATTAAATAAAATTGAAAAAGCTATTGATGAGTTACCTGAAAAGCGCAAACAAGTGTTTACAATGTGTAAAATCGAAGGTTACAAATACAAAGAAATAGCGGATAAGCTTAACATATCCATAAAAACAGTCGAAAACCATATGGGTGAAGCTCTCAAGTTTTTAAGAAATAATTTAGACAAATACGAATTTGTTATCTTCCTGATATTATTAGATTTAATAACAAAAAATAGTTTCATACTAGGGGTTTTTAGTAACTTAGTTGTCAATTAATAAATGTATGATATAAATAACATACCGGACTTTGACCTAATAGCAAAATATCTTGCTGGAGAAACTGATGAGATTGAAGACAAACTTATCAGACAGTGGATTGCTGATGGCAACAGTCAAGAATTTGAACGCATTAAGCAAATCTGGGAAAAATCAGGCATTCCAGCATTTAACTTTGACACTGAAAAAGCCTTGTTATCAGTAAATGATAGAATCAAAAAAAATAAAACATTTAGAAACTTAAAACTAATTAGTGTTGCGGCAGCGGCAATAATATTACTGATTGCCATTCCTTTGTTAATACTAAACAATGATCCTAATCAATCCAAAACTGATTATATCAGTAAAGTAACGAATGAAAACTCAGAAAAAATAATTCTCAATGACGGTTCAAATGTCACTTTAAATTCTAACTCAAAAATTGAATATCCTAAAGATTTTAGTAATAACCGAACTATTACACTTGAAGGTGAAGCATATTTTGAAGTAGAACACATCGATAATGAGCATAAATTTACTGTAATAAGCAACAATGTTAATATTACTGTAGTTGGAACAAAATTCAATGTTAATTCTGACAAAGAAAATAATTTACTCGAAGTAAGTGTTACAAAAGGAATTGTGGAAGTTAAAATTGACAAAAACACTCCACCAACAAAATTATATGCAGGAGAAAGTTTAATTATAGACCTTAATACGCACGATTCAAAATTAGACACATTAGGAACAGAAAATAATATTTATTGGTTAACTCAAAAAATAGTTTTCAAAAATGCAGATCTTTCAGAGCTTGCTACTACTCTATCTAATATTAATGGTGTAGAAGTAATTATTAACCTCAGCACGACTGAACAATATAGACTTACAACAGAGTTCGAAAATCAAAACTTAGATGACATTTTGAAAATTCTTGAACTTACACTTGATAGCAAAACAAAAAAATCAGGTAATTCAATTTACTTAACAGATGGCTCGAATTAGAATTATAGCTTTATTACTATTTTTAGTAACGGGGTTATCTGCTACCTCACAGAATATTACACCAGAAACAAAAATAAGCATCTGTGAAGGTTATCTTAAACCTGAACAAGCTTTAAGTCTGATTGAAAATAAAGAAAATATTCAATTCTCATACAACCCAAAGCTTTTTAATATAAAAAACGAAATATACATTTGCAAAAGGAATAAGAGCCTTATAGAAGTAATAAGCTATATTTTAGGAAGTCCTGTTGAATTGATTATTAAAGACAATTATGTAATCATTAAACCTTCTCAAACAAAAGATACACAAAAAAGAACTTCAAAGGTTGTTAAGATTAATGGGATAATCGAAAACGGCATAAATGGAAGTCCAATTGATGGAGCAATTATCGAAACAAGTGGTTATAAATTTATTGCAAATGAAGCTGGATTCTTTAGTTTCAAAGTAAATCAAAGTGTTGACAGTCTAGTCTTGTTCATCAATAAAGAA
>CAZUQY010000240.1:0-5202 GCA_964622935.1 uncultured Bacteroidales bacterium
TTTATTGTTCAACCATATGGGGACACAATTACAATATATTTTAATACTACTGAATTCCCAGATTTTGCAAGTTTAGAGAAAATATATATGCATGCAGGCGTTCAAATCGCAGGTGGAACAGCATAGGATTATGTAGTTGGCAATTGGGGAGAAGATGATGGACTTGGACTTATGACTCAGCTTGATGCTGATAATTGGATGATAAGTTTTAATCCGTTGGAATATTTTTCTTATCCTGTTAATAGTGATGTTCAAGGGATTAATTTAATTTTTAGAAATGATGATGGAACTCTAATAGCTCAAAATCCAGATACAGAAGAGGATTACTATGTTGATATGAGTGTGACACCACCGGTTCCAAGCCATACAACTATTAGCACTGATTTCGTACAAAGCGAGATAGTTGATATACTCTGGAGTAATAGTGAAACTACAACATCAATTTCAGTTAGTTTAGCCGGTGAATATTCAGTGATTGCAACAGATAGATTTGGTTGTGTTGGAAAGGATACAGTTAATGTTGAGTTACATTCAATACCATATGTTGAATTAGGAGAAGATCAAGTATTATGTGCAGAATCTGAATTAACACTTGATGCTGGTGAATTCTCAGAATATATGTGGAGTAATGATAGTGTTACTCAAACTATTACAATAATAGAGTCTGGAGTGTTTGGAGTTACTGTTACTGACGAATTTGGATGCACAGGTTTTGATATTGTAAACGTTGAGCTAGTCGATATTCCTGAAGCCGAATTCTCCTATGAATTTACTGATGACATGGAAGTTTATTTTAGTGATTCTTCAGAAAATGCTGTCATATATTCATGGGATTTTGATGGAGATGGGAGTGAAGACAGCAGTACTGATGAAGATGTAAGTTATACATATTCTGAGATTGGTCAATTTGCTGCATCCTTAACTGTGTCAAACCAATGTGATGAAGATACTTATTCATCAATTATCTACGTGCTTGATATTGAAAGTAATCAGATGTTGGAAATTGAATTATATCCAAACCCTGTTTCAGAAGTATTGACTATTGTTCTTCCAGATAATTTTAATGATTATACAATTCAATTGTTTAGTATTGAAGGAAAACTTATTTATGAAATAAGAAATGCGAATCTAAACAATTATTCTATTGATGTAAGTGATTATAGTCCTGGTATTTATACAATAATTTTATTGTCAGGAAATTATCAATTAGAAAATAAAATAATAATAAAATAATTGATTATAAATTACGAAGTAATCATAGCATGTTCCGATTCATCGGAAAGTACAAATAAAAATAATAAAACTATGAGTAAAAAGACATTGTTATTAATTGCAAGCATTTTAATTAGTGTTTTAGTGTTTTCACAAACACCTTGGACAGGAAGAACTTATTGTAAAATTACTCTTGATACCAAGCTTATGCAAAATTTAGATTGTAGTTTAGGTGGTAGTAGTGGAATTGCTGCTACATGGGATAAAGTATATGCTCATTTAGGTTTATGTACATGTAATATTGAATCAGATGTAAGAGATTGTTCATCAGAAAGTGAGAATGAGATATTTTGTTATTCTCAAATTACACCATTTCAATCACTTGTTTGGCAACATGTAGTTGGTAACTGGGGCGAAATTGCTGATGATGATGGTGTTGGTTTAATGGAAACATTAGGCGATGGAGTATATTCAATCGAATTTATTTTTGAAGATTATTTTAGTAGTGCAGATGTAAGCACAGAATTAGGAGAAACGAGTGCTGTGCCTTCAATGGTTTGGGAGGTTACTCAGGGCGGAAAACCTTACACAATGGGAATGGTTTTTAGAAATCTTGATGGTACTTCATCTGGTCGTGATAAACTTTGCAATGACTTATTTCTTGTTGATATTTTAGGCGAACCTCAGGTAATTCAAAGTTCAGATCTTGAAGGACCAGTATTTCCTGCAATGATAGTAGATATTCATGATGCTGGTATCGAAGAAATTATGACTTTAAGTGATAATACAATGATTTTTCCAAATCCTGCTAAAGATGAATTTAACTTGAACTTTAAGTTAGTTAAAAATAATACTGACGTTAAAATAAGAATTTTTGATGCTCAAGGAAAACTTGTTTTTCAAGAAGATTTTGATTCTCAGGGAATTGGTTGGTACAATCACCGTATCGAAACTGCTGGATTAGATCAGGGAATCTATATGATTCAGATTTCTTTAGACACATATGTCTCTCATACAGAAAGAGTACAGATTATTAAGTAAAGACTAAAAATATCAATATGATAAAAAAATATTTCATTATTATAATTGGGTTTATTTTCATACCCTTTATATCAATATCTCAGGTAATCACTTGGGAACCTTTGTATCCAACAATTTATGATACAATTACTTTGCATTACGATGCATACCAAGGTAATGGTGTTTTAGTAGGTCAGGATACAGTTTATGCTCATACCGGTGTATTATCAAATCTGAGTATCAATCAAAATGATTGGGGCCATAAAATTGCTGCTTGGGGTGAAGCAGATTCAATTCTTGCAATGGAAAATTTGGGTGGAGATATTCATGAATTTAGGTTTAAACCAAAGGATTTTTATAGTATTCATCAAAGTGAAACAATCACAGATTTGTGTTTTGTTTTTAGAGATAAAGATGGTGATTTAGCTGGTAAGAACTTTGATGGATCAGATATTTATCTTCCATTATGGACAGATGATTTGTATGCGCGTTTTACTGCACCAATGAATTTTCCTTTAGTCCCAAATTCTGGCGAGAGCTTTGATGTGACAGTTACAGCAAAAACAGAAGGTATGATTAATGTCTTTCATGATGGAAGTCTTATGGCTCAAGATTATGATTCTGTGTTTACAACAGGAATTGTAGCAGGAAGTACAGGGAAACATTGGATTAAATTTCAGTATCAGTCAGGAGGTAATTCTCAAACAGATAGTATTTTCTATATGGTTCAAGAACCTGTGAATGTTGAAGATTTACCTGTCGGTGTTGTGGATGGTATCAATATTATTGATGATAACACTGTGGTATTTTGTCTTAACGCACCATGGAAAGAGCGAGTTTATATGATTGGAGATTTCAATGATTGGCAAATTGAACCTGAGTATCAATGTAGTCGTACACCTGATGGTGAAAGATGGTGGTGTAGAGTTGAAGGGCTTGAAGCAGATATGGAATATAGCTTTCAGTATCTTGTAGATTTTGACATAAATATTGCCGATCCATACAGTAAGAAATTATTAGATCCATTTAATGATGTTCAAATTCATCAAGTTATATATCCAGATTTAAAACCTTATCCAACAGGGAAAACTAGTGAAATGGTTGGTGTTTTTATGACAACTGAAGAAGAATATCAATGGCAAGTAACTGATTTTGAAAAGCCGGACAGTAGGGATTTGGTAGTTTATGAAATACTTGTAAGAGATTGGCATTTATGGCATTCATATCAAACAGTTTTAGATTCTATTGATTATATAGTTGGCTTGGGAATTAATACCATTGAGCTAATGCCAGTTAACGAATATGATGGAAATGATAGTTGGGGATATATGCCTGCTTTCTTTTTTGCTCCTGATAAATGTTATGGTACTTCTGATATGCTTAAAGAATTTGTCGATGTGTGTCATGAAAATGACATTGCTGTGATTATGGATATGGTACTAAATCATGCAAGTGGTCAAAATTCTATGGCTAGACTTTATTATAATAAAGAAAAACAAAGACCTACATGGCAAAATCCTTGGTTTAATGAGTTAATCCCTCACCCATATGGTTATCATAATGATTTTGACCATGAAAGTCAATATACAAAGGATTTTGTAGATACTGTTCTTTCATATTGGATTAGTGAATATCATATAGATGGTTATCGTCTAGATTTATCTAAGGGATTTACGAATACTGTTTCTGTTGGTTATGACGAAGAAGGAGATATCAATTCGACAGATGTTGGTGCTTGGGGAAGTTATGATGTAGTTCGAGTTGATAATATTAAAAGACTAGCGGATAGAGTATGGGAAACATACCCTGGAACTTTTATGATACTTGAACATTTAGCTGGTTTTGACGAAGAAAAAACTTTGTCTGATCATGGATTTATGCTTTGGTGTGGAATGGCTGCTAATGAGCAATTTTCACAAGCAGCAATGGGATGGTCAGAGAATACAGATTTTAAATATGGTATTTCTTATCAAAACTATCAAGGCAGCAGTCTTGGACAGCATAATCTGGTAGGTTATATGGAATCACACGATGAAGAACGTTTGATGTACAAATGTTACACGTATGGGAATATGAATGTAGAAGGAAATGATACAACATATAATACACGTGATAAAGAAACTGCTCTTGAAAGAATGGGGCAGGTTGCAGCGTTTTTCTTTACAGTTCCAGGTCCGAAAATGTTTTGGCAATTTGGTGAACGAGGTTACGATTATTCAATTAACTGGCCAGCCGTTGAAGTTCCAGGAGCAACACGTACCGATAAAAAACCTCCTAGATGGGATTATATGGAAGAAGGAGAGAGACAATATCTTTATAAAGTTTACAGAGCTCTTATTGATTTGAAAACTGGATACAATATTTTCAGAACTTCAAATTTTGAAATGAGTACATCTTCTTATGATAAGAGAATTAGACTTTGGGATGATGGTTTTGTGAATGGAGAAATGCAAGTTGTAATACTTGGAAATTTCAATGTTGTTAGTCAATCGGTTTGGCCAGAGTTTTCTCACGATGGAGAATGGTTTGATTATTTTACTGGTGATACTATTAATATAAGTAGTACACAGACTGAAGATCAAGAATTTACTTTTGATTATCAGCCGGGTGAATATCATATTTACACAGATATGCATTTGGATATTCCAGATTTTACTCTTGATACAGCCTCTACTGATGATGCCGTTCCTGGTGTTGTTGGCGATATCTTTAATACAACTGCATATCCAAATCCATTTAATAATGAATTTACTCTGGAATTTTCGCTTAAGCAGAAAGAGGATGTTGAAATAATGATTTTCAATACATCAGGACAACTGATTGAAAGGAAAGAAATAATTGGTCTAGTAGGTAGAAATAATTTTGAATTACTATTGTCTGATGATGAGTCTAATGGAAATTATTTCTATATGATTCGTACTGTAGATTCTGTTATTAGTGGAAAATTGATAAAACAATAAATCAGATAAA
>CAZUQY010000241.1:0-5193 GCA_964622935.1 uncultured Bacteroidales bacterium
TAAAGCACAAAAATAAATACAAAGTTCTAATAGAGAAATTTCTCATGTATTTATTGAATGAAAGTAAAAATGATAAAGGTGAAATTGTGATGCCTAAAAATATTTTGCCAAAATATATTGCTTACAATAAATCAAAATTTGTTGCAATCCCTTTTTTAGATTTTACAGACATTACTGTAGCAGATGTTCCTGATTTTGAGGAAGACGAAGCTCTAAAAGGGAAAATTAGAAAAGAAAATCTCAGAACTCTAGAACGACAAGAATGCGTGTCAAAATGGTTAGATTATGTACATGAAAATTTAGAGCAAGGTCAAACAATCGAATTTTTTAACATACTAAATTCTATACAGAAAGAAGAAAACGATATAGAAATACCAATAAATGTATGTTCGAATATAATTCAGCAGGCGGAAGACAAGGTTCTTTCTATAGAAATTACTGATGATGTATTACTAAACAATGGAGAAATAATATTATGGAATATGAAAATCAAACCTTTGATTTCTTAGATACAGAAGCTGCTCAGAAATATTTTGCAGATACAGATTATGCATTAAAAGCGGGTAGGCACATTCAGTATTATGGAAGTGATGTTAAATTATGGGAATTTATTGACGATTATTTTGAACCACTAAAGAATTATTATGATTGGTTATATAGTGTAATACTTAAAGACGAGTTTAATGATACAGACAAGTACTATTATATTGATTTCTATGAGGAAGGGAAAGGGAAACTTGGAAAAGATAGAACAAAATATCTTGAGGATAAACATGTGATATTTGGCATTCTATTGTTGAATATGTACAAAGAAAAATATTTTGAAAAGAAAGAGTTTCAATGGGAAGAGCTAGAACAAGTATTTGATGAAAGTGAACAGAAAGACTACTGGGCAATGTTATTTTTCGGAAAAAAAGAAGCGACACCGACCGAAATAGAAAAAAGGAAAGAGGAGGTACGGAAAACTTTGAACTTTTTCCATGAATTAGGTTGGATTAGCTGGATTGACAAAAATGAAATAGCTTTTGGCGTCTTGCCAAGTATCGACAGAATTGCAAAACTATATTCTTCTGAAATTAACAATATTGAAAAACTAAATGAGTTCCTAAATGTCTAATTATCCAAAAATATTCTCGCTTTCTACGGTAGGGATTCGTCAACACAATAACTACGACTACCTTTTTCATGAGGTAAGAACTGATTTTACTGGCAGAAATGGTACTGGAAAATCAATTATAGCAGATTTAATGCAGTTAATCTTTATCCCCTACAGTGATTTATGGAAGTCTGGTACAGAGGGATTAAATAAACAAGACCGCAGAGTTTGGGGAATGCCATTGCCTAAGAAATATATTAATTTCGCATATGCCTTTTTGAATATTGAAAAGTCAAAAGGAAAGTTCGTTACAATTGGGGTGTATATTCCAAGAAACCGCCAACCTGTTAGACCATTTATTGTTAGTAGAGTGAATGAATCAGAAAATAAAAGCAAGGATAAAACTCTAATTCCATTTGATTTCTCATTAAAAGCTGAAGATTTTCTAACAGATTCGAAAGCAGTACTTTCAATTAATGAAATCAAACAAAACCTTCTTCTAAGCGATTTGAAGTTACAGGACTTCTATCAGAAAGACAATATTACTCAATACTTTGATATTATTTATAAGGCTGAATTATGCCCTATTGACCTTACTAGGGAAAGTAATCTAAAAGCTTACGCAAAGGTACTTCAATCATTTTCTCGTGCTAAATCTTTAAATATCAACAATTCAAAAAGCTTACAGAATTTTTTATTTGAAGATGATGAAGAAATCAAACAAGTTTTTGTTGAGCAAAAAGAACAACTTGAAAATTATATAAAGCAGTATAGACGTGATTCAGAATCAATAGATGATTTGGAGAAAAAACAGCAACGTCTTATAGAGCTTAAAAGTGTAAATGAAAACTATACAAAGAAAAAGGATGAATATTTTTCAAGTGATGTAATAAATTCTTTTAATAAGTATGGTGAGGAAAAGAAAGCTTATTACACCAATCAAAAAGCTTTGGAAAGGGCTAAGAAAAGTATTGGAATACATAAATCCAAACTTCAAGAAAGCCTAATTGGACTCTGTGCACAATATATCTACTTAAAAAAGTCAAGCCAGCATCTATGGAATAAATATAAGGAAGAGAAGCCAAACTATTCCGAAACTATCCTTAAGAAAAAACAAGAAGAAGTTGAAAATCTCGGATTCACCATCAAAACTATTGAAAGCATTAAAAAAGTATATGAAAGATATGACTCATCAGCAGAAAAGATAGTAAGCAAGTTCGAAGAACAAGAAGTTATTAAAGAGAATAAAAGGAGAATTGATAAACTAAAAGCAATTAGCTCATTTAGCGATTTCGAGGTTTCTGATTGGATCAAAGATTTTATTAAAGCTAAAAGTAAATATCAAAATAGGTTACATTCGATAAATAAAGAAATTGATAATCTATACGAACTATTGAAGCTATATGATAATAAAAATCCTAATTCACTATTCCAATGGGCTATCCATCAAAATACACCCTTTACTTTAGCACAAGAAACTGTCTTGATGTATTTAAGAAACATTGCCACCGATAGAAAGAAGGTTAGTGAAGTAACGAGATATACAGAAGAGCCATTAAAACTATTAAACAGTTTTAGTGAAGCTGAAAATGGGATTTGGTTACACCTCGGTCATTTGACAGAGTTTATTGCATATACATCTAATCCGAAATTTGCAGATGTAAATAATATTAAAATAGTTTTAGAGAATGACAAAACGGAATTAAATAAAAAGGTTCTTGAATTAGAATCTGAAAGAGATAGCATTCAATCGTTAGATAAGGATTTAAGCAATATAGGTTATAATATAGAATACTGTGAAATATGGAAATGCAGAAAACAGGTTGAAAACTATTTGTTTGACGATGAAGTTAGTGCGGCTAATATCGAAAACATGAACAAAGTCTTAGATTCAATTAATAGCTATGACAAATTAAAAGGGAAGCATGTAAACTTACAAAAACAAATAACAGATATTGCAAGAAAAGATGAGAAATTAGATGCCAAGATTAAACAATATAGCAAAGAGCTAGACGAGTATAATGACAAAATTGGAGAATGCAAAAAGGATATTAGCAACCCTTTTAAAGAAATCCCTTGTCCTGAAAATCTAAATATTGATGCTTATGAGAAAAAGCACATCCAAATGCGTGATGAACTCAAAAATCTCGAGAAATCATTGGATGCAATTAAGCTTAGTATTAGTACACAGGGAAGCAATATAAAAAGCTGCATTGAAAAAGAACCGTTACTTAAAAAGAATTTTGACCAATCAGAAAGCGAGTTTAACAAGAAAAAAGGAGCATTGGAATCTAAAACGAACTTATCTTTTGATTCTTTAATGCATGTTGGAGATTTATCCGATGATAAAATTGAGCAGATAAAAAGCGAATATGAAGACCAAAAAGAAAAATATCATCAAGAATTTACAAAAGTTGTTGTAACATTTGAAGAAACAAAAGGTGGTAAAAGTGCTGAATTAATTGTTAATGAGTACAACTTTGACACACTTGTAAGAGTATTATGTGGCAAATTTAAACTGGAAAATTTAGCTCCTGAGTTATCACGGTTAAACGATGAACTAGCCAATTTTGGCAAACTTCAACTTGAAATAATCTTTAACGTATTTTCCAAAGTTGAAAAAAACTATAGAAAGCTTAAAACGCTTGTTGTTCATCTGAACAACTTTTTTAAACAGAATAAAATCAGTAATGATTATATATTCAGAGTTGATTTTAAAGATAGAACTGAAATTTCTATTGACTGGATTGATAGAATGCGAAATAGTGCCAAAACACAAGCATACGGCAAAGACCTTTTTTCTGAATTAGAAGATTCGGATGAATTATCTCCAGAACAATTAATAATCAACATTGCTAAAAAGTTTAGTAAAATAAAAAACTGTGAATTAGCTGACTTGCTTAATCCAAAATATTATTTTGAATTAAATGTTGGCATGTATGATGATGAAAACAACAGTAATTCTGGAAGCGGAGGACAAGCTTATACTGCATTGGCTCTACTTTGTATTGGGCGGATGTCAGTAATTCAAAAGGAAAACAAACCTGGAGTTAAGTTTATTATCATAGAAGAACTATCTAATATTGATGATACGAACTTTAATACTTTCCCTGAAATCGCTCGACAGTTTGGATATCAGTTATTGACAATGACACCAAAACCATTCGGCTCTTATACTAAAGATGACTGGTTTTTGCATATGCTTTCAAAAGGAACCGATAAGGAGATTAATTACACTCCTATGAGTTTCTTCAAAACTAAAAATTCTAAAGAATACTTATCTGATTATATGAAAAGGAATGAACTGGAAAACATTACAAATACTCAATAGTCTATCTCAGAACAATGAGGTTGATGGTAAATATTTGATTTCTCAACCATATGGTAAAACTTTAATTGAAGCACAGCTTATTAATCCTGATGGTAAAACAAAACAAGTGAATTTTGATTTGTTTTTCAAAAAAAAGTGGTTTGCCGTTTATGATGAGATAAATATTTTTTTGTGGAAATTTGACTTGCTTCATCATAATTTTGAATTGGAACAAATTCATTCTTTACAAAGAGTTGAAGAGTATAAAAAAGAACTCATCGAAGAGGAAACTTCTTTAAAGGAAATTTCCACGAAATATTTTGGTAGTGCTAAAAAAGTTAAAGAAAAATCGCAATTATACAAAGCAATACTTAGTATTCTAAATCTGTCATCTTTAAAACGGGATGAGCATGACCAGCAGTATTTATGGATTTTACATGCCGAAAACAGATTGCCCAAGGCTATAGTTCTTTGTGAAAATGATAATCTTCTAAAGAAACCAAGACTACGTGATATTGAATTATGGTATGCTGGAGGAAATAATACAGCAAAACTTAAGTATATTCCTACACCGAAGTTGGCACATTATTATCTCTGCGATTTAGACAACAATGGGTTAGAAATATATCAACGTATCAAAAGAAATTATTTTCCCAATATTAATCTAATAATCCCAGATTCTCCGTTATTTAAAAATATTAAGAAAGATAAGAAATGGACTGTGAATATTGATAGTAGTTTGTTTAATGAAAAAGCTTTGAATCTAATAAATAGGTTAATAGATAAA
>CAZUQY010000242.1:0-5159 GCA_964622935.1 uncultured Bacteroidales bacterium
GTAAACGAGTATAATATTGGTGGAGGACTTAAGCGTATGGAATGGCAATCTTCATATCCAATTAATTTTTATTTAATCTCTGTGGCAGTTGCTGATTATATGGATTATTCATTTAATGCAGAAATCCCAAATTATAGTGCAAATATTCTTGTGCAAAATTTTATTCCTAACAATACTGATTATCTTGATAATAACGACTGGTATATAAACCGTACTGAAGAAATGTTGATAGCTTTATCAGATGTCTGGGGACTTTTTCCATTTAGCGAAGAAAAATATGGTCATTGTATTGTCCCACTTGGTGGAGGAATGGAACATCAGACGATGACAACATTAGGGAGTTTTGATTTTAGGCTTGTTGTACATGAGTTATCACATTCATGGTTTGGAGATTACGTAACATGTGGCACTTGGCAAGATATATGGATAAACGAAGGTTTTGCTAGTTATGGCGAATATTTGGGCGAAGAACTTATACAACCTGAAGGCAATGCATTAACGTGGCTACAAGGATGTCAGGATCTTGCGAAAGAGGCTCCAACAGGGTCTGTTTATGTTCCTTTTGAAGAAATAAATAGTGTTAGCAGAATATTCGATTATCGACTAAGTTATCGTAAAGGTGCATGTCTGGTTCATATGATTAGATACATGATTGATGATGATGATTTATTCTTTTCAACGCTTAGGGAATTTCTTAGTATTTACGGTAATAGTACAGCGACTGCAGAAGATTTAAAAGTTGTTCTTGAATCTGAAACAGGAATTGAATTTGATGATTTCTTTAATGAATGGTATTATGGGGAAGGTTTTCCATCATATTCGGTAGTTTGGTACCAAAATGGAATGTCACTGCATGTTGAAATGACTCAGACAACTAGTGCTTCAGCTACAAGCTTATTTACAATTCCAATGGAATTTAAAATTACTTATGATGATTCTTCTTCTGAAATTGTTAGATATGGCGTCAATGCAAATCTCAGTACTTATGATATTCCTGTTTCAGGAAATGTGATTGATTGTGAGTTAAACCCTAGTTTTGCGGTATTATGTGATGTGTCTTCTATTCAAGAATCTAATGAAGAAACATATCCAGAGAAGTTTAGAGTTTTTCCCAATCCCTCAGTGGATAATAATATTAGAATATTTGCAGATGTAGATTCTGATTTTAGTGTAACAATTTCAACTCTAGAAGGAAAGGAAATATTTTCTTCTACTTATAGCGGACAAGAGGCAATACCTGACTTATCAGCAATAAGCAATGGTATTTATATTATTAGGATTTCTACCGGTACCGAAACTTATACTGAGAGATTAGTAATAAATTAACAACAGTTTTGTTTTATTTATCCTCTGCTTTATAGAGTTCTTCTATACTTACTTTTTCAACTTCCATTCCATCATTTAGAATTTTTGAAATTAGGCTATATGGTGCAGTAACCACTTCTTCACCTTCTTTAAGCCCATCAATAACTCGAATGTAGTAAGAGTCCTGAATTCCTGTTTTTACGATTCGTTTGCTGATAGCGCCGTCTTTATAAACGAAAACGACCTCTTGTAAATCATCTCGATCAGGTGCATCATTTTCGTTATCCGAATCACTTTTTCCCTTTGCAAGATTTGCGGAATTTGCAGCTGAATCAACTCTTGTGGTAACTGCTGGCAAAGGTATGCTTAATACATTATAGACGGTTTCAGTGTTGATGTCAACCGTTGCAGACATTCCTGGTCTAAAAGGATAAAGGTTTCCTTCTTCAATTAAATCGTTATATGATTCGGGTAAAATACGGATTTTTACTTTAAAATTTGTAACTTGATCAACAGATAAACCTGATGTAGTAGCAGAATTGGCAATTTCAGTAACAACTCCTTTGAATTTTCTTTTTAAGTAAGCATCAACTTCAATGTCAGCACTATCATTTAGTTTTATTTTGACAATGTCGTTTTCGTTAACGTCAACAATAACCTCCATAACATTAAGATTGGCAATACGCATCATTTCTGTTCCAGCCATCATTTCTGTTCCAACAACACGTTCTCCAATTTCTACGTTTAACATAGAAACGGTGCCATCCATTGGAGCGTAAACACTTGTTTTACGTAGGTTCTCATTAGCTTCTTTAACTGTTGCCTGTGAGCTCATTACAGAATAGGTTGCAGCGTTTACACTTGCTTCTGCAGCCTTTACATCAGCTACTCCCATATCGTATGCGGCCATTGCATTTTCGTATTCAGCTTGTGAAATAACTCCTTGATCGAATAGCTTTTTATTTCGGTTGTATGATAATTCTGTTTGGGTAAATTGAGCCTCAACTTGTTCAAGTCTTGCTCTACTGTTGATTAGATTTGCATTGGCAGAATTACCAGCTGCAATAGTTCTTTCAACCGCAGATTCATAAATATCAGGTTTGATTTTCAATAGAAAGTCACCTTTTTTTACCGAATCTCCTTCTCGGACAACAAGTTCAACAATTTCACCTGACACATCCGGACTCAATTTAATCTCCATCTCAGGTTGAATTTTACCACTGGCGGTAACAACTTCACTGATGGTGCGGTTTTCAGCAATTTCAGTGCTGACTTTATGAATTGATTCACTACCAAACCAGTTTGCTTTTTTTCCTACGATAAGAAAAACAATAATTACCACGACGCCTATAATAATCCATTTAGTGTATTTTTTCTTGCGCTTAGGTTTTGTTCCTTCGCTTTTTTTAATTTTATTCATTTGGTTTTGTTTAATTTTATAGCCTAATTGGTATTCCTCTGTAATAATCCAGAATTTTTAATTTAAAAACATATTCATATTTTGCTCTTAATAATTCTGCTTGAGTTTTTGACAAATTATTTTTAGCAACATTATAGTCTGTTGTATTCATTAAACCTTGATCAAATTTTTTCTTTGTGTAATCAAAGCTTAATTCCATTGCCTCTAAAGCTTTTTGAGTTGCAATAAATTGTTTTAGAGCAAACTGAGCATCAGCATGAGCCTGTTGAATTTCTTTGTAAAGGTCTTTACGAGCTTGATCGACTTGAAGTTTTGATTGTTCGAGATATATTTGAGAATTATTGATATTAGTTTTTGTTTGTAGACCATTAAAAATTGGTATGCTTAAATTAAATGCGATAGCAGCACTGGCATTATCACTAATCTGATCGCTGAAAGGTCTATCTTGGTATGTATAGTCATAAGAATATTGATAAACATCCATTATTGACCCTGTATTATCAGTTGCAAATCCACTTAAATAAGGAGTTCCCATGCTTATCTGATCTATATCTTTTCTTGCGCTTGAATAACCTGTGCCATATGATGCACTCATAGTTAAGGAAGGATAAAGGGATCCTTTTGCAATTGCAAAATTTCGTTCAGAGCTTAGATAGTTTAGTTCGGCATATTCTATTTCGGGCATTCTTTGAACAGACTCGAAAAATACTAAATCTACACTCATAAGAGATGACTCGGAATCGATATTGTCAATATCTGGTCTAACTATGGAGAATTCGTTAGCACTTTCAAGTTCAAGCATTTGTACAAGATTAAGTTTTGCTAACTCAAGTTGATTTTCGTATGTTACGATATTTAGATCTTCGTTTGCCAGTTGGGCTTCAAGTTCATATCTGTTTTGCTCAGGTAAACTACCGTTTTTAACAAGGATTATTGTTCGTTCAAGTTGCTGCTGGGTAATTTCCCTTTGGAGAATTGCTAAATCGAGTAAATCCATTGAATAAAGTACATTAAGATATGCAGATGCTATTGCAAGCATTATGTCGTTTTTTGTTTGCTCAAGGAGTAAAAAACTAGCTTTGGCATCGATTTCCGCTTTTTTGATAGAATTGTATTGTTGCAATCCATTAAACAATGTTACAGATGAAGATATCTGGAAATTTGAAGATGAAAAGTTATCTGTTGAAAATGCGTTTGTGTAAGGATCGACACTTCTACCAAATGTTAAACTTTCGCTACCTCCTGCATTGAGTCCTGGTAGTATCGACATCCGTGATTGCTGAAGCTGATTATTGTTTATTTCAGTATTAAATTCTTGTGTTTTGATTTGTATATTGTTCTCTAAAGCATAGTTTATACAGCCTTCTAGTGTCCAAGAATTTTGACCAAAAACAAAAGCATATAACAATATAAATATAACGGTAAGTTGTGTTTTCCTCATAACAAAAAATATTACGCTAATTTAAATAAATATCCTGTATATTAGATATTATGTGGAATATTTAAGAAATCTTTAACGTGTATTGTAAGTTTATTTATTGAATTAGCGAGATAGATATTAAAATTTGAATGATAATAGAGGGCTTAGAATTTCTTTTTATATATGTGACAATATGGATTTGATCCTGTTTTGTCATAATAGTCTTGATGATAGTCTTCTGCTTCATAAAATTTAGATGCAGAGGTAAGTTTTGTTACAACTCTGTAGCCTTTATTATTAAGAATGTCGATTAATTCGACGGCTGTTGCTTTCTGTTCTTCCGAAGAATAGTAAATTTCTGATCTATATTGGTCACCAACATCTGGTCCTTGTCGATTTAATTGTTCAGGGTCGTGAATTTCGAAAAACAATTTGCAGATTTCTTGATAGCTTGTAATATTGGGATCAAAAATGACTTTAACGGCTTCTGCATGTCCAGTATTTGAATAACATATCTCTTTGTATGTTGGGTCTTTTTTTAACCCACCTGTATAGCCAACATCTGTTGATATTACTCCTGGGGCTAATTTTAAATGATGTTCAACACCCCAGAAACAGCCAGCAGCAAATATTGCTGTTTCATAAATCGTGCTATCTTCATTGATTATTTTAGCAGATGTAAAATTCATTGAAATTGAATTTACACAATGTCGAGTATTTGTTTCGGTAAATTCTTCTCCTTTAAATACATGTCCAAGATGACCACCACAATTAGCACAAACAATTTCAGTCCTGATTCCATCGGAATCTGTGATTTCTTTCACAGCACCTTCAATTGCGTTATCAAATGCAGGCCATCCACATCCAGAATCAAATTTGTCATCCGATGAAAAAATAGGTGTATCACACTGTTTACATGAATAAATGCCATAGTCGTAATGCTTATCATATTTGCCGATATAGGGCATCTCTGTCCCTTTATTTATTATCACTCTTTTTTCTTCAGAGTTTAAT
>CAZUQY010000243.1:0-5130 GCA_964622935.1 uncultured Bacteroidales bacterium
AGTGTTGAGGACTTGGATATTAGAATCGAAAAATCTAAATTAAATCTTTTAAGGACACAACTGTTTAATTTTGTTGATGTAACAATTGTCGATCAAGGGGATGATAGTCTTAATGTCATATTTGTGTTTCAAGAGCGTTGGTATTACTGGGCTTATCCGATATTAGAGCATTCTGAGAGGAATCTGAGTTCTTTTATTTATTATGGGGATTGGTCAAGAATTAATTATGGAGCTGCTTTTGATTGGTATAATTTCAGAGGTAGAGACGAAGTGTTTAGATTTAAAACTAGACTTGGGTTTAAAGAACATTATGCAATTTCATATCATAAACCTGGTTTTGGCAAAAGAAAAATTGATGGAATATGGGTGTTTGTAGATTATTTTAGACAAAAGAAAGTTATTCATAGTCTTATCAAGAATCAACCGTTTTACTGGCAGAACGATGATATTTATTTAAAAAAAATATTTGATGTTGGTTTTGAATATTCTTTTAGACCAGAAATAAATTATGTTTTCGAATTTGGTGTAAAATTTCGTCAATACTTTTTTGATTCAGGATATTATTATAATGAACTTAGTGGTCAAACTATTCCGCGATATGCCGTTCCGAAAATTGGCTTTAAGTATGACAGTCGGAATAGTATTGTATATCCAACGTCGGGATTTTATTCAAATATTCGGTTGACAGCTTCACTTCATGGTGATAAAGACTCTTCGAATAATGTTAGTTTCACAGCTCTAATACAACAGAATACGGCATTTGGGGAATCTAAATTTTCAATGAAAAATGAGTTGTTTGTAGGAAAATATTTTTATGATAAGAGTAAACCAGTCTTGTTTGATGAGATGTTTAACTTCTATGGTGGCTTTTTTATGAGAGGTTATGAGTATTATTATTTTCCGGGAGAATTTCTATTTAGCTCTAAAAACACCTTGAGCTATGAGCTTTTTGATTTTCGTTTAAATATTTTGCCTTTAGTACTACCCGAAGAGTTTTCAAAAACCTTTACTGTAATGTATTTAGAAGCATTTGCTGATGCTGCTTATGAGAAAACAGTTAATGATATTTATAATGTTGCTGATTTGCTTGGAAACAAATTTGTTTATTCGGTCGGGATTGGTGTATCTTTTGAAACCTATTATGATCGTTTGATTCAGTTTCGAGTAGCTTATAATGGTGCGTTTAATAAATTTGGTATATTTGCAGAGTTTAAAACACCTATTTACAAAAAATACTGATCTATGATAATTGCAATATACGGGAGGAATTTCGGAAATAGTTTCAGTGGGATGCTAATTCAGCTTTTGGAGGAGTTAAAACAAAATGCTGTTGAAATCTATATCGATAATAAATTCAATGATTTCATCGCATCTAAAATATTTTATCATCCAGAAGTAAAGGGTACTTTTGATAAGGAATTGCCAGAAGATGTTAACTTTGATTTTTTCTTAAGCATTGGTGGTGACGGTACTTTTCTGGAGTCTGCCACTATTGTTCATGATAGAGGAATACCTATTCTTGGGTTTAATACAGGACGATTAGGATTCTTGTCTTATGTAAATGCCAACAATTTGATTTGGGCATTAAAGCAATTACTCACTGGTGAATATTCTATTGACAAAAGAATGTTGCTGGAAGTAAATTCAGATGATGCATTTTATGGTAAGAACAAATACTGCCTTAACGAGTTTGCCTTGCAGAAAAAGTCACGTCTTAACATGATTAAGCTTAAAGTTTATGCTGATGATAATTATATTAATACATATTGGTCTGATGGGTTGATTATCGCAACTCCTACTGGATCAACAGCTTATTCTTTAAGTTGTGGTGGCCCAATTGTTGCACCACATTCAGATGTCGTATTAATTACACCAATTGCAAATCATAATCTTACTGTTCGCCCATTGGTGATTTCTGCCAATTCCGAGATTAAAATAACCATTGAGTCACATGAGGAAAAAGTGTTGGCATCACTTGATTATAGGGCATATAGCGTGAAGAGGTCTAAAGAAATAACTGTAAAAAAGGCAAATTTCAACATTAATTTTGTTAATCTGTTTGAAAATACTTATTTTAGCACTTTAAGGAGTAAACTGATGTGGGGTACGGATTTGAGGAACTAATATGCTGATTATTAGTTGCTTGGTCAAAAAAGTAATATATTTGAAAATGAGAAAAATTATCGTTTTATTATTGATTTTTGTGTTTACTAGCGTTTTGGTAAACGCTCAATACAATATACACTGGCGAAAAATTCGTCATGAGGTTTCTTTGGGGCTTGGGACTACTAACTTCCTTGGAGAACTTGGTGGCTCAAATACTGTGGGATCTCATTTTGTTAAAGACTTCGACTTTACATCTTCACGATGGTTGGTTCAGGCTGGATACAGTTATAAAATTGCTGAACAATTTGCATTTAGAACAAATGTTTTATTTGGAAGGCTTTATGGTAATGATGCTTTGACAGATGAAATACATAGGAATAGTAGAAATTTGCATTTTAGGTCTCCGATTGTTGATGTTGCAGCAACTATTGACTTTTCTATTATTAAAGAAAGATATGGACATAGATATGATTTAAGAAGGATTAAAGGTAAAAGTAATTTGCCTAATCTTTATATTTATACTGGTATAGCTGGTACTTGGTTTAATCCAAAAGCTCAATATACTGACGGAGAATGGTATGCATTGCAGCCTTTAGGAACAGAGGGTCAAGGTATTATTGCTACACGTGAAAAGTATAGTAAGATTTGTGTTTCTATACCAGTTGGTATAGGATTAAATTATATTATTGATAGAAATTTTGGGATAGGTTTTGAATATGGTATTAGATATATGTTTTCCGACTATGTTGATGACGTTAGTAATACCTATGTGGATCCTGCAATATTTGCAGATCCTATGGCTGCTTATTTTAGTAGTGGAACTGCAAGTTCTGATTGGCCAGGTGTTGGCGCTGGACAACAAAGAGGACAAAACCAATATAATGACGCTTTTATGTTTTTAACCATTAAAGCTACATACAAAATCAGACCAAGAAATCCAGGTATGCCAAAATTTTAGGCAGTATTGCAATATTAAGGTTTGGGTTACGTTGATAGTCTTATGTGGGGAAAAATAATTAAACAATATTATAGTAAACGAATAATGCAGAGTTTTTCTGCATTGTTTGTTTTTTTTATTGTTATCTCCAATTCAGGACAAAATATGTTCGCTCAACAAGGTTTAGAATTTGGAGTGTCGGCTGGGGGTTCATATTATATGGGTGACATTAATTTGGCTCGACATTTTTATAATACTAAGTTAAATTTGGGAGGTTTTATAAAATATCATCTTAATAGTAGATATGTTCTAAAGTTTGGTGGGTTTTATACGAACTTAGCAGCATCAGATGCAGACTTTAATAATCAATTCCAACTACTAAGAGATAGAGACTTTGAAACTTCTCTTATCGAGCTGTCTGCACAATTCGAAATACATTTTCTTCCCTATGAAATTGGAGATATGAGGAAATATAGTTTTACTCCTTATCTTCAGTCAGGATTGGCTCTTTATGTCGCTAACTCTTCTCTGGATAATATAAATTTTGCTATACCTATAGGATTTGGAGTAAAGAAAAATATCAAACCTCGAATAGTGCTTAGTGTTGAATGGGCATTTAGAAGAACCTTTTCTGATTATATAGATTCTCTTAGCGGTGAGGACTTAAGTAATTATGACCCTAATTATGGTATACCTATTGACGAAGTAAATCACGATAAACAATCGGGATTCAGGTATAATAAGGATTGGTATTCAATTGCTTTAGTTTCTTTATCTTATACTTTTAAAATCGGGGGGCTTGGATGTCCGGCATATTACGAATATTAATTATATGAGTTTAGTTGATAAAATAGATAAGTCAAGAATTCCTAAGCATGTTGCCATTATTATGGATGGCAATGGTAGATGGGCAAAGTCAAGAGGCAAACTTAGAATTTCTGGACATCAGGAAGGAGCAAAGACTGTTAAAAGTACTATTGAAGTTTGTGGTGAACTGGGAATAAAATATCTCACTGTTTATGCATTTTCTACAGAAAATTGGAATAGACCTCAAAGTGAGGTTAGTGGATTGATGCAGCTTTTAGTGAATTCTATTGATAAAGAAATTGATGAAATAAATCAACGTGGTGCGAGAATTCGAGTTATTGGTGAAATTGATAAGCTTCCTAAGAATGTTCGAAAGCGATTAGATTATGCGTTGGAAACAACAAAAAATAATGATAAAATAAATGTCGTTATAGCATTAAGTTATAGTGGAAGATGGGATATTTTAAATGCAGTTAAAAAAATTATTTCTGAAACAAATGAAAATAAACTGAATCCTGAAGATTTTAGTTATAATGATTTTGAAAAACATCTTAATACGTTCGGCATGCCTGACCCCGAATTGCTTATTCGCACAAGCGGTGAAGAAAGAATAAGTAATTTCCTTCTTTATCAAATTGCATACTCTGAGATATATTTTACAGATGTCTTGTGGCCAGATTTCTCAAAAGAAGTTTTTTATGAAGCTATTGTAAATTATCAAAACCGTGAAAGACGATTTGGAAAAACAAGTGAACAACTTAAGAATTAAAAATTAAATGAAAAAAACATTTCTTTGCATACTGGCTTTCGTACTATACGGTTTCGTAAGTTTTTCTCAAAATGATCTTAAATCGCAACTTAAAAAGATTGATTATTCTGAACCAAAAGAATATGAAATCGGTGGGGTGACAATCTCAGGGGTTAAGTATCTTGACCAAAATGTTCTATTGTATCTCACTGGATTGGAAATAGGAAAAACAATCACTATTCCTGGTGATGAAATAACAGATGCAATTAAAAAATTGTGGGATCAGGGCTTGTTTTCAGATGTTGAGGTTTCATTATCAAAAGTAATTGATAATAGAGCATTTATTGATATTTATCTTGTTGAAAGAGCAAGATTGTCAAGGTTTTCTTTTATTGGGATTAAAAAATCAGAAGCTGATGATATCAGAGATTTGATTAAGCTTGTTAAAGGAACTCAAGTGACAGAAAATGTTATAATGAATTCTAAACAAACAATTTTGAATTATTTTATAGATAAGGGGTTTCGTGATGTT
>CAZUQY010000244.1:0-5089 GCA_964622935.1 uncultured Bacteroidales bacterium
TCAACAAATTTTAAAACAACATTGTCTCCAAGAGTTAGAACGGAGCCAATAATTACATTCATATTGTTTGAAGTAATTACAAATGCAACTTCATCTTCTGCCCATGTAGTGTTTTTTTGGATATTCCCTGAAACGAAAATTCCATTATAAGTGTTTAGATTACCACTATAATTAAAAGAGTTGGAATTATCTATGTCTATTTCTGCAGCGATAGCAAGAGGAAGTACATTGTTATAGAATATATTATTTGTAATAATAGTTTGATTGCTTGCTTGGTCAGCATGAAGAGCTCCAATAAAGAAGTTTCCATTTTTCCCACCACCGTTATAAGCAAATGTGCAGCCATGTATTGTTGCTTCGGATTCTGCAGATAAGTTTAGTGTTGGAGATGCTGCAGATCCGTTACCACCATATAAGAATTTACAATTATTAAATTCAGATCCGGCACCACCATTAAGGTCAATATTAGCCCAATCGCCAGTAGCAGGAATAGTGTTGTCACCATCTCCATTAGTGTCGCCGCCATTGTTGTCGTCTTTATATGATGTGAAAATTACCGGATTAGTTGAAGTGCCGTTTGCTAAAATTTTACCATCACTAAATAAAGTCATGTACTTGTAAGCTGATGGGAATTTAATTATGGTACCCGCTTCAATAGTTAAAGTGCTTTCAACAGCAAAGTCAAGTTTGTTTATTACATAAATTTTTTCTGAGGACCAAGTGGTAGGCTCAGTGACGTCTGTTGTTACTTCAATAACATTTTCCGTTATAGGTGGGTCCGTAGGATCACAAGAAGTAAGAAACAATCCCAAAAACATTACACCTATTAATATAAATAAAAGTTCTTTTTTCATAATTTTAAGTTTTTATTACGATTGACATTTTACAAATATAATGCCTTAAATAATATGCGAATAGAAATTGGGCAATTTATTTCAAAAAAGAACGAATTTCTTCAAATCAATAATGTACTAAGAGAAAAAAATATTAACAATTGATTGATTATTTCAGCAAAAAATAGTTATTAACAAATCGAAAACCTGTTGAAAACAGAAATTTGTAAAAAAAAATACATCATCTATTGTTAATAATAAAAAAAAATCTACCTTTGCAGTCCGAAATTTTATTAAGTCGAAATTTAAATAATTTAGGTTTTATGCCAACGATACAACAATTAGTAAGAAAAGGAAGGGCGGTTACAATAGATAAAAGTAAATCCCCTGCACTAGATTCATGTCCGCAACGAAGAGGAGTATGTACAAGAGTATATACAACAACACCTAAGAAGCCGAATTCGGCAATGAGGAAAGTTGCAAGAGTTAGATTAACAAACGGTAAAGAAGTAAATGCTTACATTCCAGGCGAAGGTCACAATTTGCAGGAGCACTCTATTGTTCTGATTAGAGGTGGTAGGGTTAAAGATTTACCAGGTGTTAGATATCACGTAGTAAGAGGTGCTTTAGATACAGCCGGAGTTGATGGCCGTACACAAAGACGCTCTAAATACGGAACAAAGAGACCAAAAGTTAAAAAGTAACAAATTAATTTAGATCAGAAATGAGAAAATCGAAACCAAAGAAGAGAACGATTTTACCGGATCCGAAGTATAATGATTCAAGAGTAACAAGGTTTGTTAATGATATGATGTGGGATGGAAAGAAATCAGTTTCTTTTAAAATTTTCTATGATACAATGGATATTGTTGAAAAGAAAATGAAAGATTCTGAAGAAACTCCTCTTGAAATCTGGAAAAAAGCATTGGATAATATTACTCCTTCAGTTGAAGTGAAAAGTCGCCGTATTGGTGGTGCAACTTTTCAGGTTCCTATGGAAATTCGTACAGATAGAAAAGTTTCTGTTGGTCACAAATGGATTTTATTATTTGCACGCAAACGCAGTGGTCGCTCAATGGCGGAAAAATTAGCTGCTGAAATCATTGCTGCTTATAATAATGAAGGTGGAGCATTTAAAAAGAAAGAAGATACTCATAGAATGGCAGAAGCTAATAAAGCTTTTTCACATTTTAGATTCTAATATTTATATTAAAAATGAGTGTCAACCTTGTAAATACCCGTAATATCGGCATAATGGCTCATATCGACGCTGGCAAAACCACGACGACTGAGCGCATTTTGTATTATACTGGTATCAATTACAAGATTGGCGAAGTTCATGATGGTACTGCAACAATGGATTGGATGCTTCAGGAACAGGAAAGGGGTATAACCATTACTTCCGCTGCAACTACAACCTATTGGCAGATTGATCAGGAAAAATATAAAATCAATATTATTGATACTCCGGGTCATGTCGATTTTACTGTTGAAGTAGAACGATCATTAAGAGTTTTGGATGGTGCTGTTGCGGTATTTTGTGCAGTTGGTGGCGTAGAGCCACAAAGTGAGACAGTTTGGCATCAAGCTGACAATTATAATGTACCTCGCATGGCTTTTGTAAATAAAATGGATAGGTCAGGTGCAGACTTTTTAAGTGTTGTTAGTCAGATAGAAGACAAACTTAGTGCAAATCCACTAGTGCTTCAATTGCCGATAGGTTCTGAAGACAATTTCTCTGGTGTTGTTGATTTGATTGAACAAAAAGCATACGTTTGGGATGTAGATGATTCACTTGGTGCAAAATTCACTGTAAGTGAAATTCCGGAGGATATGCAGGATGAAGTTTACGAATATCGTGAAAAACTGATTGAGAAAGTTATCGAAGCAGATGACAATATGCTGGAAAGGTTTTTTGAAGATAGAACTAAGATTTCGGTTGTTGAGTTTAAATTATTATTGCGGAAATTCGTTCTTAACGGTGAATTTGTTCCAGTTTTTTGCGGATCAGCTTTTAAAAATAAGGGAATTCAACCTTTGCTGGATGCAATTTGTGATTATTTGCCTTCACCTGTTGATGTCGATGCAATTACAGGACATCATCCAAAAACAGATGAAATAATTAGTAGGAATCCAGAAATTGAGGGGCCATTTTCTGCAATGGTATTTAAAATTGCAGACAGCTCTTTTGTTGGTAAATTGACATATCTACGAATATACAGTGGTAAAATATCGAGTGGAGAAATGATTTATAATGTCCGTTCAAACAGAAAAGAGCGGATAACTCGTATTTTTCAAATGCATTCAAATAAGCAAACTCAAATTGATTGTATTGAGGCTGGAGACATTTGTGCTGTTGTTGGGCTTAAAGATGTTATGACCGGCGACACATTATGTGATGAGAAAAAGCCTATTGTACTTGATAAAATGCAATTCCCAGAACCGGTTATTGCAATTGCAGTTGAAGCACAGTATCAAGCCGACCTTGAAAAATTAGCAAATGCACTAAATCGTTTGGCAGAAGAAGACCCAACTTTTACTATCAGATATGATGAGATATCAGGTCAAACTTTGATCAATGGTATGGGAGAGTTGCATTTGGAAATTATTATTGACAGGTTGGTTAGAGAATTTGGGCTCAAAATAAATCAGGGAAAACAACAAGTTAATTATAAAGAAGAATTTCTTGACACTGTTGAGCATAGAGTTGTTTTCAAAAAACAAACAGGTGGGAAAGGAAGGTTTGCTGATATTAAAGTGAAAATAGGCCCTAGCAAAAATGACGAAATCAATGGCTTGGAGTTTATTAATAATATAAAAAGTGGTGCAATTCCAAAAGAATTTATTCCATATATAGAAAAAGGTTTTAAGCAAGCAATGCAAAATGGTCCTATTGCAGGATATCCTGTTCATAGTATGAAAGTTGAACTACTTGATGGTTCATATCATAATGTAGATAGTGATGAAATGTCTTTCCAGATTGCTGCCGGTATTTGTTTTAAAGAAGCTTCTAGGAAAATCAAATCAGGTTTGCTTGAGCCTGTGATGAGAATCGAGATATTAACTCCAGAAGATTACTTAGGAGATATTAGTGCAGATTTAAATCGTAGAAGAGCAACAATCGAAGGGATGGATACAAAAGGACAGCATAGAGTCTTAAGAGCAAAAGTTCCATTAGCAGAACAATTTGGATACGTTACTGCATTAAGAACACTTAGTTCTGGAAGAGCAATCTTTAGTATGGAATTTTCTCATTACGAATCTGTACCTAACGAAATAAAAGAAGAATTAATAAATAGTAGAAAGTTTATTTTTTAATATATAGTAATATAATTATGAATCAGAAAATTAGAATTAAGCTGAGATCTTACGATCACAATTTGGTGGACAAATCAGCAGAGAAAATTCTGAAGACAGTAAAAACTACTGGAGCGATTGTTAGAGGACCTATTCCACTACCAACTCACAAACGTATTTTTACAGTTAATCGTTCGACATTCGTAAATAAAAAATCAAGAGAACAGTTTGAGCTTAGCTCATACAAACGTTTACTTGATATTTATAGTACGACATCAAAAACGATTGATGCTCTGATGAAATTAGAACTGCCAAGTGGTGTAGACGTAGAAATTAAAGCAAGTTAAATTTTTAAATTAGTTAAAAATGCAAGGAATTATTGGTAAAAAAGTTGGTATGACTTCCATTTACAGTGTTGAGGGAAAAAACATTCCATGCACTGTTATTGAAGCAGGACCTTGCGTTGTAACCCAAATTAGAACCGATGAGGTTGATGGTTACAAAGCGGTTCAGATTGCTTTCGATGAAAAGAAGGAAAAGCATACGACCAAAGCAATGAAAGGTCACTTTGAAAAAGCTGGTACAACTCCAAAAAGAAAATTAGTCGAGTTTAAAGAATTCGGTAAAATTAAAAAAGGAGAAGAGTTTGCTGAAGTAGAAATAGGTGACAAAATCACAGTAGGCATTTTCGTTGAAGGAGAATGGTGTGATATAACAGGAACTTCAAAAGGTAAAGGTTTTCAGGGTGTAGTAAAACGTCATGGTTTTGCAGGTGTTAACGATGCGACACACGGTCAGCACAACAGATTACGTGCTCCTGGTTCACTTGGTGCATCTTCATGGCCTTCCAGAGTATTCAAAGGAATGCGAATGGGCGGAAGAATGGGTGGAGATACCGTTACAATTTTTAGTTTGAGAGTGTTGAAAGTAATCCCAGAAAGTAACCTTGTTCTTGTTAA
>CAZUQY010000245.1:0-5086 GCA_964622935.1 uncultured Bacteroidales bacterium
TACATACCTTTACGGATTGTAAAAAACTGATTATTTGAACAAGCCTTTAAAACATTTGATTTAATAAACGCAAAAGCTTCATCTAAAACAATTTTACTTGATTATGCCAAATCTATGATTAAGCGAAGTTACTGATATATTTACAGTATTTTCTATACGATTATTAAAGGTATATTTAACTAGTCGCATAGACAATCAACAAATCTTTTCTAAATATTTCATTTTTTTACAAAATTATGTCTTTTGTTTTTTTGTATTGTGAATAAAGTTTCTAATTTTGTTAGCATAATTTATTTTTATAGCAATGAGTCAGACAATAGGAGAAATAGTTCAGGTTATCGGACCTGTTATTGATGTTAGTTTCGAAAAATCAGGATCAGAGATTCCTCAGATTTTTGATGCACTTGAAGTTAAAAGAAATGATGGCAGTTCATTAATTGTTGAGTGTCAGCAGCATATTGGCGAGCATACCATTCGTACAATTGCAATGGATTCAACAGATGGATTATCCAGAGGCATGAAAGTATATGATACAAAAAATCCGATAAAAATGCCTATTGGTGATCAGGTAAAGGGTCGTTTAATGAATGTTGTTGGAAATACCATCGACGGGATGCCTCAATTATCAAAAGAAAATGGATACCCAATTCATCAACATCCTCCAAAGTTTGAAGACTTAAGCACAGATGTGGAAGTACTTTACACTGGGATCAAAGTAATTGACCTTATCGAACCATATTCAAAAGGTGGTAAAATTGGTCTTTTTGGTGGTGCCGGTGTTGGAAAAACAGTTCTTATTCAGGAACTTATCAATAACATTGCTATTGGATATGACGGACTATCTGTATTTGCCGGTGTTGGTGAACGTACACGTGAAGGGAATGATCTTCTTCGCGAAATGATTGAAGCTGATATTGTCAACTATGGCGATGAATTTAAAGAATCAATGGAAGCCGGTTCATGGGATTTAAGCAAAGTAAATATTAAAAATCTTGAGCAATCAAAACTTGCAATGGTTTTTGGTCAAATGAATGAACCTCCTGGTGCTCGTGCTCGTGTAGCCTTATCTGGATTAACTATTGCTGAAAGCTTCCGTGATGGTGGTAGTGCTACAAGTGGTAGAGATATTCTATTCTTTGTTGACAATGTTTTCCGTTTCACACAAGCTGGATCTGAAGTTTCTGCACTTCTTGGCCGTATGCCTTCTGCTGTAGGTTACCAACCTACTCTTGCAAGTGAAATGGGTGAAATGCAAGAAAGAATTACATCAACAAAAACAGGTTCTATTACTTCAGTTCAAGCAGTATACGTACCAGCTGATGACTTAACAGACCCTGCTCCTGCAACAACATTCTCTCACCTTGATGCAACAACAGTTTTAAGTCGTAAAATTGCCGGATTAGGAATTTATCCAGCTGTGGACCCTCTAGATTCATCTTCAAGAATTCTATCTAAAGAAGTTGTAGGAAAAGAACATTATGAAACTGCTCAAAAAGTAATATATATTCTTCAAAGATATACTGAACTACAAGACATCATTGCAATTCTTGGAATGGATGAACTTTCTGACGAAGACAAACTTTCTGTGCACCGTGCAAGACGAGTTCAAAGATTCCTGTCACAACCTTTCCATGTTGCTGAAGCTTTTACCGGACTTAAGGGAGTTTTTGTAAAAATTGAAGATACTATCAAAGGTTTTAATATGATTCTTGATGGTGAAGTTGATCACATACCAGAATCTGCATTTAACCTTGTTGGTACAATTGAAGATGCAATTGCTAAAGGTGAAAAAATATTAGCTGAATCAAAATAATTATGATTGTTGAAATAATTACACCCGGAAAAAGCTTGTTTTCAGGCGAAACAATAATGATTCGTGTACCTGGAACAAATGGATCATTTCAAATTTTAAACAGCCATGCTCCTATTGTTTCTACACTTAAAAAAGGAATTATTACAGTTAGAGAGCCTGATAACAATGAGCTTGAATTTGAAATCCATAGCGGACTTGTGGAGTGTAAAAACAACAAAATCATAATTTTGGTAGAATAATCACTCTTCTCTTAAACCTTTTTAAGCCTTTTCGGTCTAAATAGCTTAATTTAATTTTCATTTCTATGAAACACATTTTTTATGCATTGGGGTTTATCCTGATTTCACTAACGACATTAGGACAACATAATGCTGGTGATGGAGAAAAACCTGCAGATGGAATTATTTATGGTTACGTTTTTGAAAAAGGCACAGATAATCCTGTAGAATTTGCAAATATTATTATCTATAATAAAAGAGATTCAAGCATAGTTAGTGGTGGTATAACAAATGAAAATGGACGTTTTTATATTGATAAAATCAAATATGGAAAATTCTATGTTAAAATAAACCTGATTGGTTACGGAAACCAAATAATCCCCGAAATCATGCTGAAGCCTGATAGCAAAAGCTTAAATCTAGGCAAAATATTTCTTTCGATAAATGCCGAAATGCTAAATGAAGTAAACATTGAAGCTACTGTTAATAACGTTGAATACAAATTAGACCGAAAAGTTATTAATGTTAATCAGGATATTATTTCTGCTGGAGCAAGCGCGGTTGAGGTACTCGAAAACGTTCCTTCTGTTGAGACAGACATTGATGGTAATGTTTCATTAAGAGGTACCGAAAGTTTTCTAGTTCTAATTGATGGTAGACCAAGCCCGATACAAGGTAGCGAAGCCTTACAACAAATTCCTGCCAATACCATTGAGTCAATAGAAATCATAACAAATCCATCCGCAAAGTATGAAGCAGATGGCGTTGGAGGAATTATCAATGTTATTCTAAAAAAAGAAAGGCGTAAAGGATATAATGGTCAAGTTTCGGCTAAATATGGAACATATAATTCCTATGGCGCGGATGCTCTATTTAATTTCAGAACAAATAAATTAAATTTCTTTATTGGAGGTGAATATGGAACTAGAGTTTTTGAAGGTGATGGAATAAGCAATAGTATCTCATTTCTCGATGGAGACACAACATTTAATCTAAACAATTTTTCCGAATTATACCACATACGCAAATCTGGTAGTGCAAGAGCTGGATTAGATATTTATTTAAATGACAATGAAGTATTAACTCTTTCTGGTCGATATGGATTAAGTGGATTTGGTAGAGGCTCAGACGCATGGGTGGAAAGCTTTTACTCCGACAATATCAATCCATATGATCAATATTATTATCTTTCTGACAATTCAATGATGGCAAATAGAAGTTATTTTTCAGGAGACATTAATTATATGAAGACTTTCAAGAAACCAGGTCACGAATTACAAATTTATGGAAGTATCTCAGGAGATTACGATAACGAAGAAAACTTATACAATGAATTTGAAACAGATATAAATAGAGTACCCGTTGGAGACATATTATCGGAATACAGAACTCTTGATATAGGAGAAGGCAGTACTTATACAGCAAAAGCAGATTATGTCCTTCCGCTTTTCGAAAAAGCAAAGTTCGAAACCGGTTATCAACTTAAATATTCTCTTCAAGATAACGATTACAGATATCAAACTCTTAACTCAGAAGAATGGATAGACGATTCAACAAAATTAAATCCGTACGTTTACTCAAGGAACATACAATCAGGATATTTAATGTTTTCTAATTTCTGGAAAAAGCTTGGTTATCAATTTGGATTGCGAACAGAATATACTGATAGATTGTTCCATCAAACTACAACAGATCAAAAATGGCAATATAATAAATTCGATTTTTTTCCTTCTGTTCATTTATCCTACCAATTACCTGCTGATATGCAATTGTTAGCAAGCTACAGCAGACGACTAGAAAGACCTAGAGGATGGTATTTAAATCCTTTTATTGAAGTTATTGACCCAAATAATATCAGGCAAGGAAATCCTGAATTATTACCAGAATATACAAATTCATTTGATTTAAGTTTTCAGAAAAAATTCGGCAATAACTTCCTCTCAATAGAAGGATATGCTCGTCAAACTTATAATAAAATTGAACGAATTACAGAAGTTTCAGCTCTAGATCCCAGCATTTATGTAATGACCTTTGACAATATAGGCGAAGATTTATCTGTTGGAGCAGAGTTAATGGCCAATTTAAATCTAACAAGTTGGTATAATTTAAACATCAGTGGGACAGCATACTATTACGAAATCATCTCAGAGGAATATAGTTCAAGTAACACATATACTTGGAGAACAAGAATAAACAATACATTCCGTTTGAAAAAAAGTGGTACAAGCATTCAAATTGGAGGTTATTATAGAGGACCTTCGATTTCAGCTCAAAGCACACGAGAAGGAATGTGGATGGCAAATATTGGTGTCCGTCAGGAATTTTTTGATAGAAAACTGTCGATTAGCGCTAATGTAAGGAATGTATTTCTAACCATGAAACGTGAAACAACTACTGAAACACCATCCCTTTATTCATATAGTTTAAGAAAACCGAGATTCCCAATGTTCAACATCTCTATTTCCTATAAAATTAATGATTTTAAAAAGAGACAAGATGTTAATTCTAATGATTCTATGGAAGGATCTGACGACTCAATGTAGTTTTTTGCAAACAGACTAAAATTTGTTGCTATTTTTTTTGTTAATTAAAGAATGATATTTATCTTTGCAGCCCGAATTGGAGAAAAGTTATAAAATTATTAAAGATGAAAAAAGACATACATCCAGACAAATATCGCTTAGTAGCTTTTAAAGACATGTCAAACGAGCACGTTTTTATTACAAAATCAACAGCGAACACAAAAGAAACAATCGAAATCGATGGTGTTGAGTATCCATTGTATAAACTTGAGATTTCAAACACATCTCATCCTTTTTATACTGGTAAAATTAAACTTGTTGACACTGCAGGTAGAGTTGATAAATTCCGCAATCGTTACTCAAAACATCTCGAGCAGAGAAAAGAAGCAAAAAACTAAATTATATAAATATCTATTTGAAAAGCTCCGTTTTTACGGGGCTTTTTTTATCTTTGACTTGTACTAATAATTGACTTTATGAATATTGTTTTATCAGACAAAGGTCTTTATAAGAATTTTCTTCCCCTAAGTTAT
>CAZUQY010000246.1:0-5071 GCA_964622935.1 uncultured Bacteroidales bacterium
TAGATTTAATACTAATGTTTGACAAGCCAACCGACCCATTTGTGAATTCAATAAAAAGATCGGTAAAAACAGAGCTTGAAAAGCACTTTGGCAATGACGTTGTAATAAACATAACAACAAAAGTAAAGCCCAAACAAAAATCAGCTCCAAAGAATGTAGATGGCATTGAAGGTATCTCTAATATTATTGCTATTGCAAGTGGTAAAGGTGGAGTTGGTAAATCAACAATTACAGTTAATCTTGGAGTTGCTCTTGCACAAAAAGGGTACAGAGTTGGAATCATAGATGCTGACATTTTCGGCCCAAGTATTCCGAAAATGTTTGGAGTTCAAGATGTTAAGCCTTCTGGCGTTAATGAAAACGGCAAAGAATTTATCGTTCCGATTGAAAAATACGGCATTAAAATACTATCAATAGGTTTCTTTGTAGATCCAGCAAGTGCAACAGTTTGGCGTGGTCCTAAGGCGACAGGTGTTCTGAAGCAACTAATTGATCAAGCTAAATGGGGCGAACTAGACTTTTTATTATTTGATATGCCTCCAGGCACAAGCGATATTCACTTAACTTTGGTACAATCGGTTCCGGTTACAGGTGCCGTTATTGTTAGTACACCTCAAGATGTTGCAATTGCTGACGCACGTAAAGGTGTTGCAATGTTCAAATCCAGTGGGATTAACGTTCCAGTACTTGGTCTTGTAGAAAATATGGCATGGTTCACTCCTGATGAATTGCCCGATAACAAATACTATATTTTTGGAAAAGGTGGTACAGAAAAACTTGCACATGAGGTGCAATCACAAGTGCTAGCTCAAATCCCAATCGTACAATCAGTTTGCGAAAGTGGAGACAATGGAAAACCTTCCGCACTAGATTTTACATCTATAATTGGAAAGTCGTTTTCTAATCTTGCTGATAAATTTCTTGATGCTCTAGAAAAAAGAAACTCTGATCTCCCCCCAACGAAACAGGTAATAATTAAATAAAATAAAAAATGGAAGAAATAGTAAAAAGAATCGAAAAGTCAATTGAAGAAGTAAGACCTTATCTTCAAGCTGACGGAGGAGATATTAGCCTAGTTGAAGTAACTCCTGATTATGTTGTAAAAGTAAAACTTCTTGGCGCATGTGGTTCATGTCCATTTAGCGTTCAAACTCTTAAGCTTGGTGTTGAAGACAAACTTAAAAAAGATGTTCCTGAAGTAAAAGAAGTTGTGTCTGTTTAAAAAATTAAAACAGAAAATTACAATTTTCAATAATCAAAATTCACGTCCTTAATTTCATTTTTGGACAAACAATATTTAAACTACAATTGATAATTCTCAATTGTGGTTTTTTTTAAGATTATTTATAAGCAAACTTACTTCCCTTTTACTGCCTTGAGGTTAAAGCCACATATCTCATTGAAATACAGACTATTGTAAATTCAAAACTAATTATTGTGGAAACCAGGAAACAATATATATATTTGTCTTTGCAAATTATGAACTACACATTACATAAAATACTTGTAATAGGAATACTCTTCCTAAGTTCTTTGGACGTACTTGCTCAAAATTCGGATATTATGCCTGATAGAAGTGCAGAAAGTAGAACAGGGGCTGAACTTAGATACTATCCAACAAGAAATTTAAAACTAAGTATTGAACAACAATTACGATTTGATGATAATATTTCCGTTTTTGATAAAACATATACTGAAATAAATGCTCGTTATCGTTTCTGGAATCAATTAGATTTAGGTATAGGATACAGATATATTTTTCTGAACGATAATCATGGACAAGAACAAGGAATTGAAAAATACTACAGAATCCACTATTATATCTCGCATCAATTTGAATTTAATCGGTTCGAAATGAAAAATAGGATTAAATTTCAAAATAGAAAAGAGATATTAGATAACTCAATAGATTGTTTAGAAGAAATACGTAATTGTTGGAGAGTCAAGTCTAGTTTAAATTATAATATCAAAAGATGTAAATTTGACCCGTTTTTATCAGCAGAAATATTTCTACCTACTAATCAATGGGAAAACAAATTGCACAATAGATATCGCCTATCTATCGGCGCAGATATTAAACTTTCTAAAAAGCAAAAAATAAGTGTTGAATACATGTTTGACCATGAAATAAAAAGCTGGAACCCAGAAATATTTCATATTATTCAGATAAATTACATTTTTTCAATAAAAAGGAAATCCTAGAATAATGAATAAAACTGGTACTCTAGATATAATCATCTTTATGATCTTATTAATTTTGCTTGTACAATCGTGCAAGAAGGATGAGTTTAAAACTTCCTCTGGCGTTGATATTATCATTCCATCAGGAGATGAAAACTATTTAAATGAGGACTCAGACTATATATTCGCTCAAAGTAAACTACTTACTATTGAATTAAACTTACCAGAAGGCGCATTGGCTTATATTGATGCAGAGCCAGCTAAAGAAGAATATGTAGAAGGTAGTTTAACTTTTGAAGGAGAAACCATCAGTCCTGTAAATATACGTTATAAAGGCTCCTCTGGTGCTTGGGTTAACTCTTTATCTGGAACAAATATGTTTGATATTACTGGTTATAAAGTAGCCACTAAGCTATCTCTAAAAATAAAGTTTAATTGGAATAATAATGGACGTACATTTTATGGCCTCCAGAAATTACAATTGCATTCTCAAAATCTTGACCCTTCTCAAATGCACGAACGTTTAGGTTATTGGTTATTTGGTCAAATGGGGGTTCCTGCACCTCGCTCAGTTCATGCTCGAGTAATAATTAATGGAACATATTATGGCCTTTATGCGCTTACAGAACAAATAGACGAATCTTTTGCCAATTATCATTTTTCAGATGGCTCTGGTAATATATACAAAGAAGTATGGCCTATAACCAAAGATGGAAAAGCGAAAAGTTCATGTGCCTTCTTGAGGAGTTTAAAAACAAATACAATTGGTTTACCAAATGCTGATATGATTTTAAGCTTTGCGAAAAACATTGAAGCAGCAAACGATAGTGATAGTTTAAAGACTGTAATAGAACAATATATGGATATTGAAAAGACAATGGCGTATGTTGTTGTAGATCGGATGATAGGAAATGACGACGGAGTTTTTCACTGGTATTGCGGTAATGGATGTTCAAATCATAACTTTTTTTGGTATGAGGAACCATCAGCAGGCAAAATTCATTTAATACCATGGGATTTGGATAATGCTTTTGAGAATATCTTACAACATGCTAATCCGGTAACTCCAATTGCCAATGAATGGAACGAATCCTCAAATAATTGTGAATCTTTTCCTTATGGCGAATGGGACAACTATCAGAAATCTGCTGCTTGTGACAAGTTGATTGGTGGCTGGACATTGTACGATCAAGAATATAATAATTTAAAGACTGAATTTATTAATGGTCCTTTCTCAGTTGCAGAAGCAGATGCAATGATTGATCTATGGGCTAATCAGATTCGTAGTGCTATTGAAGAAGCGGCAGCCTTACACGATGATGCAATTTCTATAGAAGAATGGGAAAATGCTATTGAAAATCTCAAAAATCAATTAGAATATTCTCGTACACATTAAAAAATGTACTATTTTTGAAGTGAGCAAAATATCTTACTGCTTTGGGTTTAAAACCCAAAGCAACCCAATAAAATAATATAACACAAAACTAGGCTAAGTAATTACAAATTTTATCACTTTAAAATCTTGTTTAAAGGAAAAACTAGTTCGTTTCTGTTCATTATTGGGTAATATTCAGCTATCGCGCCAAATCCTTTATAGAATCTTGCAACACCATCGATAGAAGAACCTTCAAAATCCAAAGTCAAATTTTTAGGAGTGTTTTGCTTAATAAATTCATCCACTAACATACTCATTGATTGATTTTCCTTTCCTTCAATTGATGAGGCTGGCATAAGATAATATGCTCTATTTTCCCATAATAAGAATAATACTGCAGCAAGAATATCTCCAGTATCTTCGTTCAATACAGACCATATTTCTGCAGAACCATTCTTTCCTGTTTCATCCAAAATGTTTTTCAGAACAGGCATTAGTCCTTCGGGTGGTTTAAAATTCAAATTACTTTGGATAAATCCCCAAAACTTATTTTTGTTCTCATTTTTGACAAGCTTTTGTTTAATTTTACCTGCCTTTTTAAGATTCCGATTGCAATTCTGAGAATATTGAGTAAAAATTAATTCGTAAGTCGTGCTAAGATTAAGAATAAAATTTGGCTTAATATTTATTTGATCCTGACTAATATAATGGCCTGAATTAAACTGCAAACGAAAAAAATTATACGGTATAGCATTTATAAAATCCGTAATTATTTCAACATTTAAGCTCTCTGTTGAAAAAACACCAAGTTGCTGTGTAAAATATGGTTGCGTAAGATATCTAAATCCGACTTTTGATTTGACAGGTAAAGGCATCACAAAATTTTCATCATCACTAAAAAGAGCCTCCCAACCTGGTGAAACAATATCAAGATACCAAGACATGGCATATACGGTTCCGTTTTTTGATCCAATAATCTTTTTATCCCAAAGGGCTTTGTCTATTTCCTTATGTCGCAGATGCCTGATTATCATTAATAATTTTAAATTTCAGAGAAGTTTTATTTCTTACCTTTCTTATTGATTCTTTTTCCATCAATTTTGATCAATTCGTCATTCCGATAAGTAAAAGTCATATAAACAGATCCATCAGGATTGAATTTTTTCCAATCTTTATTTTTACTGCCAACACGATATTCACCAACTATTTCAATATTTCCATTAGGATAATACCATTTATGCGTTCCGTCAGCATCACCCTTTCTGTATGAGCCAACAAATCTCAACTTACCGGTATCAGAATAGTAATGTTTCCAATCACCATCTTTTGCTCCTAACTCGTATGATCCTTCCTCAATAATATCACCGACACTATAAAACCACTCTCCCACTCTTGCATCATCAAAATATTCTCCTTTTAATATGACGTTTTCAAGAGAATCATATTCAGAATAGAGTCCTTCCAACTTTCCAAACATATAAGTTACTTCTCTTTTCTTTATTCCTACTGGTTTGT